>JALVSV010000116.1 GCA_027024125.1 Methylothermaceae bacterium
TTCAGCCGAGGCTACGCCGGCCAGGAGGAGTGCGAGCATACCGATTCGGCAGATCCATTTCATCCCTCTACACCCCCTTGACGTTGACCGTCTCCACCACGTTGCGCATGTAACCTGCGGGATTCCAGCGTGGGGTGGAACTCTGCGATTCGCCGGTATGGTTGATTGCCAGACAGGCGAGCCGGTAGTCGTGACCCGGCTTTGGAGTGAACCGCGCTTCCCACTGGCGGAAACTGTACTTGCCGTGCTCGGGATGCAATTTGGCATCCATCCAGTGTCGGCCGCCGTCGGTGGAAAAGAGGACCTTCCTGATACCTGATCCCCCGTCGAATGCAATACCGGAAATGGTATGCACCCTGCCGCTTTTCACTAACCCGCCTTCCGCCACCGACGTGATGAAGGAGCGCACGTTCATCCGGCTGATGGGGACGGTCCTGGCCGGATGGGTGCCCGGTTCGACACAGGCGCAGGGATCGGCCGGAATTCGGTAGGCCGACTGCATCCAGAACTGGGTGTCTTCCTGATTCAGGACTTCGATGTCGTTGACCGCCTTGACCCAATAGGTGGCGTACCAGCCTGGAACGATCAACCGCAGCGGAAAGCCGTTGAGCAAGGGCAAGGGTTCGTTGTTCATGCGGTATGCCAGGATGACGTTTTCCCGCAGCGCAGTGTCGATGTCCAGGCTTTTGAGAAAATCCGGTGTGCCTGCCAGCACCGGCTTGTCGGCCCCGTTGAAACGGACCTGGATGGCGTCCCCTTTCAATCCCGCCTGGTTGAGAAGGTCACGCAGACGAACGCCCTGCCAGAGCGCATTCCCCATGGCACCGTGACCCCACTGACCGCCCGCGACCCGGGGCTGGAAGAATCCGCGGCTGTTGCCTGCACATTGGCACACGGCGGCCACTTCCACGGTGTCATAGTTTGTTCTGAGATCCTGCAGCCGGATGCGCAGGGGTTTCTTGATTCGGCCATGAACATTGACGGTAAACCTGCCGCTGTCTATTCTGGTGGGGAAATCGGCCAGATGCCAGCGCACGAAAAAGGCATCGTTGGGGGTGAAGAGGCTTTCGTTGAAGATCGGAAAAGGGGTCTCCAGTTGCACCGGCCGCGCAGTCATGAGCATCAAGGGCCTTTTTTGCGGATAAGCCACCAGCGGTCGTTCACCATGAGCAAAAGGGAGCAGGACAGAGTTGCTGCCCGCCGCAGCCAGACGTGGGGTGCCCAGCAAGGCGATGCCCCCCAACCCTGCCATCTTCAGGAAGAAATCACGCCGGGATGGATTGATTAAGGGGCCATCGGCTGTTTTCCTGTTCATAGGTATACCTCTATATTCTCCACACCCTTTCCCTCGCTCTAACCGGGAAGGTGGAAGGCAACTTTTCCGGAGGATGCAGCAGCTCAATGGAGTTTACACCCAATCGCTCATTCGCTGTGGACTCCGTGAGCAAGGCCATTTGGCCCGATACTGACCTGCCGCCTCGTTGACGCCGGGATTTTGAGTGATGTCTGTCAGAGTCAACCTCCTGTTGGTGATTTTAGTACCACACCCGATTCAATCACCACCACTCCGGGTGTGCCAGGTGCCACCAAAAATTTTCTTCCAGACCGGGAAAAAAGCAGGCAGTGGTGGCAAATCCTTCGATATTTGGATCGGGGAGGCTATCATAGGCTTCATCGAAGTGTTCCGATGGCTTTTCAGCGCCAGCCTGAGGTGATGTGGCAGGGATGAGGTTACAAGCGCTACGGTAATTGCCATGATGGGGTCCCAACACCTCCCGAAAGATAAAAGATGGTTGGGCAGAGCAAAGTGAAACTCAACAAATACCCATGGCTGGTTTCGGCTGCGCCTCTTTCTACCCTACGAAGTCCGCCAGGAATCTTTCAAGGTTACAGAAGGGTATCGATTCCTGATAAGGGGATACCTGTATGCATAGTTGGTTTTTTCAAAGGATGGGGATCACGGGATGTCAAGTAACCCCTTTATGCCGTGAGAGAACACAGGGTTGTGAAAAAGCTTCTTTCATCCTTGCGGAGTGTAAGTCGCTGTATTTCATGAGAGTCACCGTGAAAGA
>JALVSV010000117.1 GCA_027024125.1 Methylothermaceae bacterium
GGTGCCACCAAGCTGATCCATATCCAGGTGGAGGAGGCTGTGGATCTGGATGAAGCCAGACAGGTGGGTTTCACTGTTGCCAACTCGCCTTTGGTCAAAACGGCCTTTTTCGCCGGTGATCCCAATTGGGGCCGCATCCTGGCTGCGGTGGGTCGTGCCGGTTGCAGCAATCTCGAGATAGAGAGGGTGCGTATCTGGCTGGATGAAGTCAATGTCGTTGCCAATGGGGGGCGGGCCCTCGACTATACCGAGGAGGCTGGGCAACAGGTGATGCAGCGTCAGGAAATTACCATCCGGATTGCCCTGGGCCGCGGCCAGGTCAGCGCCCGAATGATGACCTGTGATCTCTCCTACGATTATGTCCGGATCAACGCAGAGTATCGGACCTGAGGTCATTCACGTCGCTGTTGGCGTGGTGCGCAACCGCCATGGCGACATCCTGATCACCCGCCGCTTTGACCACGTACATCAAGGTGGCTTGTGGGAATTCCCTGGCGGCAAGTGTGAAGACGGGGAGCCCCCCCAGGCAGCCTTGCGACGCGAACTTTGGGAAGAACTGGGCATTCAGGTCGAGTCGGCCACGCCTTTGACCAGGATCAGCCATCGCTATCCGGATCGCAAGGTCTTGCTGGACGTATGGGAAGTGGAACAATTTTCAGGTGAGCCCTATGGGCGGGAACGGCAGCCACTTGCCTGGGTAAAGCCCGAACGACTACACCACTTTCCCTTTCCCAAGGCCGATCTCCCCATTCTCAACCTGCTGACCCTTCCATATTGGTACGCCGTTATGGAAGGGCAAGGTTCCATCGAGGGGTATCGAAAACGCTTCCAATCCCTTGTCGATCAAGGGCTGACGTTAGTCTATCTGCGTGCCCGTGATCTGGGGGTGCGGGCATATCAATCCCTGCTCGAGGAGTGTCTGTCGCTGGCGCGCTTCTCAGGTGTATGCCTGATGATTCGCAGTGATCCGAAAGATACGCCTGTGGATGGCGAGGGGCTGCACCTCGCTAGTCGGCAACTTCGTGTCTTGAGCGGGCGTCCTGAGGGTTGGCAACGAGTAGCTGCCGCCTGCCATAATCTGGAGGATCTGATGAGGGCAGAAGCACTCAATTTGGATTTTGCAATTCTTTCCCCGATTCAGCCAACCCCCACCCATCCCGATGCGGCGCCACTGGGATGGCATCAGGCCAGACGATGGCTGGAGCAAGTCTCCATTCCTGTCTACCTCATGGGTGGGCTGGAACGCCACGATCTGGATCTGACGCGCCGTAGCGGTGCGCATGGCATTGCCGGAATCCGCCTGTTCGCCAGATAGTCAATTATCGACTATCTTACAGATAGAGTTTTGTGATCGCGGGATTTCCCGTTTCATTTTTATCATGTTAAATCATCTATTCAAGAGAGTTTCTGCAGCGGGGAATGGCAAGACCATACCTTCGTCCAGGTTTGCTCCACGACCTGTGACCGTGGGTGAATTGCGTCAAATGATTCCTTTACGCAATTTGGAAGAGGAGGAGCTGGCCGCTTTCGCCCTGACCCAGGAAGTTGAGACCTATGGTCCCGGATCGACCTTGTTCGAGGGGGCGCAGGAACAGGAGAGCGTCCTGTTCCTGCTGGCCGGTTCGGTGACGATAAAGATCAATGACGAACAAAACTATCAGGTGAAGGCGGGGACTGCGAAGGCGCGTTTTCCTCTGGCTCATGGAGAGGGGCACCAGCTTACCGCGCTGACCGACTCTGATGTGGAAGTCCTGCGGGTACCCATCGCGATCATGCATAAGAACTTCAGGAATCGTTTGGAGGAAGGCAATTGGCTGAGCCCGGATCAATGGGATGTGCCTGACAGAATCAGGCGTTTGCCACTGTATCAGACTTTCTGCCAGTATGTCGCTAACGAGAAATTGCGTTTGCCAACCCTGCCAGAGATTGCTGTGCGGCTGCGCCGGGCCATCGAAAAGGAAAACGTCGGTGTGGCAGAAGCCACCAAAATAGTGGAATTGGATGCCACCATTGCCACCAAATTGATCCATATCGCCAACAGCCCGCTCTACAATCCGGCTTCACCAATCCGTAACTGTCTGGAAGCCATCAACAGGCTGGGGCTGAAAGCCACCTGTAATTTAGTCGTCACCTTGTGTTTGAAGGATTTCTTCAAAGCCAAGGGGACTCTGTTCAATAAAAAAATGCATGAGCTGTGGAGCGAGAGTTTGCAAGTGGCCGCATTGTCCTTTGTTTTGGCCAAGGATAATCGCTGGCCCAATCCTGACGAAGCGTTACTGATGGGGTTGATCTGTGATATCGGTACAATTCCATTTCTGGTGTTTGCCAGTGAGTTTCCCAAAGAACATTATCAGGTCGAGGAAATCGATGAAGTGATGGCAGCGATTCGAGGTCCGGCGAGCTGTTTCGTTTTGAACAAATGGGATTTTCCTGAGGATCTGAAAACGATTCCACTGCTTGCGGAAATGTGGCATTACGACAGTGGGCCTGACTTGGAGTTGAGTGACATTGTGATGCTGTCGAAACTGCATCGATATTTCGAGAAAGGGAAGATAGGTGAGGTGCCCGCGATTAGCTCTATTCCTGCATGTGGCAAGTTGCGTGATGGCAGTTTGTCACCTGAGTATTCCCTCAAGGTGTTGCACGACGCCAAGCACCAGGTAAAGGAAATGCTGGCACCTTTAAGATAGTCACAAGCTTGAACGCTGTGGTATAGGATGGGTGTTGTGTTGGTATTCGGCCAGAATCTTGCGCACATAGTGCCGGGTTTCCCGGTAGGGAGGAATGCCGTGATGTTTCCTGACGGCGTGTTCCCCGGCATTGTAGGCGGCCAGTGCCCAACGTACGTTGCCTTGGAAGTGGCGCAGTAACCAGCGTAAATACAGAACCCCGCCGATCATGTTCTCCACCGGGCTAAGACGATCGACTGAAAACCGTTTGGCGGTCGCCGGCATCAGCTGCATCAGGCCGTAGGCGAGTTTTGGGGACTGGGCGGAAGGATCGAAGTTCGATTCGGTCTTGATGACCGCCATCACCAATTTGGGGTCCACGCCTAATTCATTGCCCAATAGACGGGCCCAGGCGGCGATGTGTCGGCGTTTCATCTTCTTGGGGTCGTGAATGAGCGGACATCGTGGATCCTGCCGTGGTGAGACCTTGTTGAATTTCCTGACCATTTTCAGTCCATAGCGGTCGCCCTTCTTTGCCGCGCGGTGGAACCAGCCCATAGCTATGGCCCGGTCACGTTCCACGCCCCGGCCGTTGAAATAGAGCCAGCCCAACTGATACATGGCGCGCCCGTCTTTCAGAGCCGCTGCAAGACAATACAATCGATATGCCTTGGCCAAGTCCTGCCGGGTGTTGCTGCCGTGCTCATAATGCAAAGCGGTTTTCCGAAGTTTGGCGGCAGAGAGGAACTCCTCGGCTGCAGCGCAGTGGATGCTGAACAGCATCCACATTCCCAGTCCCAATGTTCGCCACATAATTTTTTTGAAATGCCTGGTTACTTGGTTTGTACTTCTTCTGCAAAAAAATAGGCAATTTTCAGGCCATGTGGCTTCTAATCGGGGTTTGCCTCAGTTGACGTAAAAAAAGCTGACAGTCAGCCAAGCAAATCTTCGAGCACATTCTCCAGTTGCCATTGTTGCCGTTCCATCCGCAACCTGTCGGCAATCAGGATGCATTTGAGGTCACTGAGCGCATGCTCGAATTCATCGTTGACCACCAGATAGTCATACTCGTGGAAGTGGGACATCTCGTTGCGGGCATCCCTCATCCGTCTGGCGATGGTTTCCTCACTGTCCTGAGCGCGTGAGCGTAGCCGTTTTTCAAGTACTTTCAGTGAAGGTGGAAGGATGAAAATGGAGCGACTGTCAGGTATCTTTACACGTACTTGCCGCGCACCCTGCCAGTCGATCTCGAGGATGACATCCAGTCCTTTCTCAAGATTTTCCAATACTTGTTGGCGGGAGGTACCGTAATAGTTGTCGAATACCCGGGCGTATTCCAGGAAGGCATCCTGGGACAACAGGGTTTCAAATTCCTCATGGGAAACAAAAAAATAATCTTTGCCATCGACCTCTCCCGGGCGTTTGGAGCGCGTGGTGTGGGAGACCGAAATCACAACGCCTGACAACTCTTCCTTCAGCCGTTTCAATAGGCTGGTTTTGCCGGCGCCGGAAGGTGCGGAAACGATGAACAGGGTGCCTCTGGATGAATGTCTCATTCTATGTTTTGGATCTGTTCGCGGATTTGTTCGATCAGTACCTTCATTTCGATCGAGCATTGGGTCAGTGCGGTCGATGCAGCCTTGGACGCCAGGGTATTGGCTTCGCGATTCATTTCCTGACAGAGAAAGTCCAGTCTGCGGCCGATGGGATGGTCGGATTTCAGGAGACGGTCGAATTCGGTAAGATGGGCGTGGAGGCGATCGAGCTCTTCTGTTACATCGAGTTTTTGTGCCAGATAGACGAGTTCCTGTTCGAGACGATCGGTGTCAGGTTCAATGCTTATTTCCTGAATCTTTTGGGTCAGTTTGGTTCGCAAGCTCTGCAGTGCTTCCGGTAGCAACAGGCGTGCTTGTCTGACCTGTGTGGCCAGTAGCTCACAACGCTGAACGATGAATTCCGCCAGTTTTTTCCCTTCCCTGCGGCGTGCCTGAAGCAGTTTTTCCCCTGCCGCCTCCAACCCTTCCAAAGCGGTTCTGGTTAATGCCTGCCTGTCACCCTCGGGTTCTTTGAGGACACCCGGCCAGCGTGCGACATCCAGTGGAGAAACAGGCGCTGCGGTTGTAAGCATGGGGGTGATTTCCTGCAATGCCGCGATCACAGCGTGGGCCATCGGGTGGTTGAGCTCGAATTCGAAAAAAGCATCCTCGGCAGGTTCCAGTTTCAGACTGCATTCCACTTTGCCCCGTCGGCAATATTTGCCGAGCAGGTTCCGGATGTCTGGCTCAAGGAATCTGAGGTTCTCCGGCAATCGTATAACTAGGTCGAGATAGCGTGAGTTAACGGAGCGGATTTCCCAGCGCAGGATATAATGGCCCGAACGAACTTCCTGGTCGGCATACGCCGTCATGCTACAAATCATGCTTAATTTCCAACTATGCTTTTAGAGGAATGGTAAGCGCAATTGCTCGACGATAAAAGCCCCCATGTTCAGTGATGACACTCAGGCCCGCCCGTTCGATCATCTTCCAATGGGAACGGTCATCGACCGTTATATCATCGAAAGGCCACTGGCGGATGGGGGGTTCAGTGCCGTTTATCTGGCCCGGCAGTTGACCGATCAAGTCCAGGTGGTCATCAAGGAGTATCTGCCGCGCAAGCTCTCCTACCGCAACTGGGAGGGGCAAGTGGTTCCCCATAACGACGAAACTCGTGGCCCTTTTCTGCGGGGGCGCAAATTTTTCGTCGAAGAGGCCAGGATGTTGGCAACCTTGAAGCATCCCAATATTGTCGATGTGATGGGCTTTTTTCATGCCAATGCCACCGTGTATATGGTCATGCACTATGATTACGGGAAAAATCTCCGGTGGTATCTGCAGAATCGGCCCAATCAATTGGATGAGGTCTTTTTGCTGCGTCTGGCTGATCGTATGCTGGATGCACTGGAGACGATTCACAGCCATGGCTTATTGCATCTGGATCTAAAACCCGAAAATATTGAGATCCGCCCTGGACACGATCCTTTGTTGCTGGATTTTGGTGCTGCCCGTTTATTGAGTGGCTCCGGGAATTGGAAGGGTTCCAGCAAAGTGCGAACACCTGGCTTTTCTCCGCCGGAGCAATACAATCAGAACATTCCTATTGGTCCTTGGAGTGATCTCTATGCTCTTGGAGCCACCCTTTGGACCTGTCTTGACAGACGCCCTCCCCCCCCTGTACCAAAGCGTTTCGAACACGATACCCTGAAATCTGCCGTGCGGCAGTATCGTGATCGTGCATCCAAGGGTTTCCTTTATGCCATCGATCAGGCCCTGAATCTGGATCCTGGCCAAAGACCTCAGGCGGTGGCAGAATTCAGGGAACTGCTCAATCAAATAGGATGAGTCATGAAAACTTTGTCTTGGTTGTTGATGGCCGTCTTTTTGACGGCTTGTTTGGATGAGGGATTACGATTTTATGTCATGTTTCACCATGACCAGAGACTTGAGAAGGGTAGTCCCGTATGGATGACGGATAAACAGGTCGGAGCAGTCGAGCAAGTCACCCGGGAGAAAAACGGAGACTGGAAAGTCGCAGTGCGAATCCACAGCAAGTTTCGCCAGCAGGTGACAGAACAATCCCGTTTTTATGTGGAACCGGACCCTTCCCGCAGCAACCATTATCGTTTAAGGATCGATCCCAATCCCAAAGGAAAACCTATCGCTGAAGGACAGATTGTCGAAGGCAGCGATGCGTCTGGTGATTTTCTGCGCCCTTTGATCCAGGGGTTGAGCAAGGGGTTGGGGGAGCTGGAGCGGCAACTGGAGACTTTCCACAAAGGATTGGAACAGTTGCCCGG
>JALVSV010000118.1 GCA_027024125.1 Methylothermaceae bacterium
CGTCAGTGGCGGTGATCCTGCTGACAGGCATCCCGTTGGCCTGGAGTTACGTGGATAATCTGGTGGCTCTGATAGGAACCGGTTATGGCAGTCTGCTTTTGATCAAATCGACCCTGCTGTTGACCGCTCTTGGTTTGGCCTGGATCAACCATCGCGCAGCCAAACGCTGGGAGAGTGAACGGAGTTATCCTGTGGTCTTTCGCGCCATTCCCCACGTCATCGAGGCAGAATCCTTCCTTCTGATCAGCATCATGTTCGTGGCCGCCACCCTGTCGAGTCAGCCTCCGGCAGTGGACATTCCGCAGTTGATCGCTGCCCCTTCCGAAGTTTGGCAGATGTTCAGCCCCAAAATTCCGTCGCTGGTCTCCCCAAGCCATGAAGAACTGATGATAGGTGAAGTCCAGCGGGCAACCATCGTGGGGAAAGAAGCCCCCATCTTCGCTGTCGAGTGGTCCAACTTCAACCACAACGTCTCCGGGCTGATCTTGACCGTCATGGCAGCCGTCGCCTTGATCGGTTATTTGTTCAAGGCACGCTGGGCCTATTACTGGCCTGCGGGCTTCATCGTTTTGGGCATCTTCATCTTCTTCCGCTCCGATGCCCAGGCCTGGCCCATGGGACCGATGGGGTTCTGGGAAAGCACTTTCGGAGATGGCGAGATACTGCAACACCGCCTGGCCACCCTGCTGACCTTCCTGCTTGGAGGGCTCGAAATCCGTGCCAGGACCAATCCACAGGCACGTAAACTTCGCTATATGTTTCCGATTCTCTGTGCCTTGGGGGGGATTCTCCTCCTCACCCACTCCCATTCCGGCTTCGAACTGAAAACAGAATACCTGATCCAGTCCACCCACATGATGATGGGCCTTTTTGCCATCTTCATGGCAGCTTCCCGCTGGCTGGAGCTGAAACTGGACCCGCCTTACGCCACCTGGGCAGGGGTCGTCTCCACGATTTCGATGGGTTTGGTGGGGCTGATCATGGTATTCTACGACGAACCGCTTTATTAGTCGAAGACACAGATGTTTCTGTGAAAGGTACATGGTGGGCGGGGATCAGGGGACTGGTTTTCGGGACGAATCCGCTGCCCCGGCCCGAATGAAGCTTCCAGGATACCATCGAGCTTTCAACTTGTTTTCTTCTTTTCTTTTTTGCCGCGGGCATAATTGGCAATCTTCTCATCCAGTTTGGACATCAGCTTTTCAATGCCTCCTGATTCGAGAATCTCGGCAAACTGGCCACGTTTCAGTGCCAGATCGCTGACCCCGTCATAGCGCACATCGATGATCTTCCAGCCTTCTTTGGTCTGCCGCAAAATATAGACGAATTCAACATCGTCCCCTTTGGGAACTTCGAGCCGTGCCTTGACCACCCGGTAGCGCTTCCTGAATGGCGCTTCGGACAAGATCAGGAATTTCTCTCCATCATAGCCATCGAACTGGCCTGCATATTCCGAGATACCATATTCGGTCATCTTCTGGACAAATTCCTGTTTTTGCTCGTCACCGAGTTGTTTCCAGTATTCCCCCAGCACATGCCGGGAGATAGCCTTGAAGTCATAGACCTCACGGATGACCGGTGCCAACAGTTGAAACCGCCCTTGATAGCCAAGCTCGTCGGCCCGGCGCATGGCTTCCAATACGGCCTGATTCAATTTTGCCACGACCGCACTGGCGTCTTCGGATATGGGCTGACCGTTGGCCTGGCTACTTTCAGCCTCAGAGGAGGTAGCCTTGTTGTCGGCCGCCTTTGGCTCCTCGCTGCCCCCGTCCCCGCCTGGTTCGTTCCCGGCCACACTCCCTTTGGAGGAAAGTTCATTACCCTCTTCTCGCTCCTTGGAAGGAGTGGCAACTTTCTGTATTGCTTCGGATAAAGTTGGGGATGGTTGAGCCTCTGGAAGGACCTGTCTTACAACCTCTCCTGTCACCACTTCTGCCACATCGCTTTCATTCTGGGCCAGCAGCAACCCTGGCAATAGAGCCCCTGCAATCCCTATCCATCTTATTATCCGCATCAAATCTTCCTCTCGAAATTCCTGAATTCGTTGTCATCGCCGATACTGGCTAGTATTTTACAGCCTCTACCATATAACTTGGAGCCTATGACGACGACCCATATCATTGGCATCGACGATGCACCATTCCCCAAACGTCACCGTGGCAACGTCCTGGTTGTCGGTTCGGTCTTTACCGGCTGTCGCCTTGACGGGGTCCTATGTGGTGATGTTCGTCGAGATGGGGTCAACGCCACCGATCGATTGATCGATTTGATAGGAACTTCGCGGTTTCACGGTCATCTCCAACTGGTGATGCTGCAGGGAATCGCCCTTGCCGGTTTCAACGTAGTCGATATCTGGAAGTTGCGGAATGCACTGGACCTTCCGGTGCTGGTGATCTGCCGCAAACGACCAGATTTGGCAGCCGTCGCCAAGGCACTGCTGGAAAAGGTACCCGGAGGTCGACGCAAATGGCGCCTGATCCAGCGGGCAGGAGAGATGGAGCCAGTTGCAGGCGTGTATATACAACGCGCCGGGATCGACTTGGAGCAGGCCAGCGAGGTCATCAGGAAAACGGCCAAACACAGCGTGATCCCGGAACCCCTACGTACCTCGCATATTATCGCCAGAGGCATCACCAGACACCCTGGGCGGCACCGTGTATAGGCCAAAGACCTGATTACACAATGATCCCACCCCCTTCCAATCTGGATTTTCTGTCAGATTTATTTCTCTACAGGAAACCAATAGTTATAGATTACCAATATTGTATATTGAAAGGAAAGTACTATAATGATATGCAAAATTGATTAACTACCTCCAAAAAGAGTCACAGTCATGATCACTACCCTGGAACTCGTATTGATTGCAGCACTAATTTCGACGGTGATTTTCTCTATCCGCTTTTGCTTGCATCATTACCGTCAAAGGCAATGATTCTCCTCCTCTGTTAGCGTTCAACCTCCTTTCTTGCACTTGACGCTTTTCGACCCGCTAATCCGCGGGTCTTTTTTTGTCTGGATCCAGCCGTTCAGCGATCCGGTCCATATATCGGTCCTCCACCATCAGGTTCCCTCCCCGCAGGTACCCCAGGCGTTCTGTCAGCATCAGCAGTCGGCGCCTGGCCTTGGAACTTAGCAGTTCATCTTCGAGAGAATGCCACAACAGCTGCTGAACCTCGGCAATTTCCCTTCTCAGCCTGACCTCTTCAGGGACATATCCGGCATTCTTCAAGACCCTGTAGGCCATACGCAGGGCAGGATCGACTCCAGGGAGATCCTCCTCTTCCGGCAGGGGTTTGCCTGCCCCGGGCAGATGGTCGAACTCACCCCTGGCCTGGGCCTCCTGAATCTTTTGCTCGGCCAAACGCTCCAGAAACAACATGACGTCACAAGCCCCGGATTACCTGGTCAAAGGGGCGATTCCCACCGCTTCGCGAATTTCCACCATGAATGGAGCAGCCACCTCACGGGCTCTTGCCGCTCCCTGCTTGAGTCTATGCTCGATTTCTTCGGGATGCTGGAGGAGCTCCTGGTAACGCGCCCGCGCATCTTTGACATGCTCGTTGATGTATTCGAACAGATATTGCTTCATCTCGCCCCAGGCGATCCCTTGATGATAGCGTTGACGTAATTGCTCCACCTCTTCGTTGCTGGCGAAGGCCTGGAAGATACTGAATAGGGTACAGGTCTCCGGATCCTTGGGCGCTTCGGGCGGCAGTGAGTTGGTTTTGATCTTCATGATCATTTTGCGTAGTTTTTTTTCAGGAAGAAACAGCGGGATAGTGTTGTTGTAGCTTTTGCTCATCTTACGTCCATCCAGTCCCTGCAAAACCGCACCTTCCTCCTGCACCACCGCTTCGGGCAACACGAAATGCTCACCATAGATATGGTTGAAGCGGGCAGCGATGTCACGCGCCATCTCGATGTGCTGGATCTGATCCTTGCCCACCGGAATTTTCCTGGCCTTGAACAAGAGGATGTCTGCGGCCATCAGAATCGGATAACAATATAGCCCCATGGTGATGCCTTTGTCGGGATCCTTCTCACCCTTTTCCTGATTCTCGGCCACCGCCGCCTTGTATGCATGGGCCCGGTTCATCAACCCCTTGGCGGTCACACAACTGATGATCCAGGTCAGTTCGGTGATCTCGGGCACATCCGACTGGCGATAAAATACCGCATTGTCGGTATCCAACCCCAGGGCAAGCCAGGTTGCGGCAATTTCCAGGGTGGACTGCTTGATCCGTTCGGGCTCCTGACACTTGATCAACGCATGGTAATCGGCGAGAAAATAGAAAGGCTGTACTCTGGCATCCCTGCTGGCCTCGATCGCCGGGCGGATGGCGCCGACATAATTACCAAGGTGTGGTGTCCCGGTGGTGGTAATCCCTGTCAGGACGATTTCTTTGTCTTGTTTCATGTTAATCTCGGCATCCAAAATCTTGCCATTATAATATGGCTTTCTCTTCAAGATCACGCGAATGGACTGGACACTGCAACAAGCCAAGGATACCTATGCCATCCCCCACTGGAGCGATGGTTATTTCGACATCGATTCTCTGGGGCGCATGGTCGCCCTCCCACATCGGGACCCCGGCCGGGGAGAGGTGGTCCTGACAGAGGTGGTCCAGGCGCTGGAAAGGGAAGGGTTGTCACTCCCGGTTTTGATCCGTTTTCCCGATATCTTGCAAGACCGGGTGTCCAGATTGTCCGCGGCTTTTGCCAAAGCCAGGAAAGATTACCGCTACCGGGGAGACTATACCCCTGTGTATCCAATCAAGGTCAATCAGCAACGCCGGGTGGTGGAAGCCATATTGCAAAGCCCCGTATCCCCCATTGGGGTGGAGGCGGGGAGCAAATCGGAACTGCTGGCTCTGCTTGCCCTCGCCCCGCGGGGAACCCTGTTCATCTGCAACGGTTACAAGGATCGCGATTACATCCGCCTGGCCCTGATCGGTAGAAAACTGGGGTTGAATCTGTTCCTGGTGGTGGAAAAATTGTCCGAACTGGAACTAATCCTGCAGGAAAGCCACTCCCTGGGCATCCCCCCGCAATTGGGGTTACGCATCCGCCTTTCCTCGGTCACTACAGGCAAATGGCAAAACAGTGGCGGGGAAAAGGCCAAATTCGGGCTCACCCCCAATCAGGTCATCGTGCTGGTTGAGATCGTGCGCCAACACGACCTCAACTGGCTGAAACTGTTGCACTTTCATGTCGGTTCCCAGGTCACCGACATCAATGATCTCAGGTCAGCCCTCAGGGAAGCGGCACGCTATTATGCCGAGCTTCACGCCCTAGGCGTGCCTCTTCAGATCGTCGATGCCGGAGGGGGACTGGGGGTCGATTACGAAGGCACCCATTCAGACAGCTTCTGCTCCATCAACTACACCCTGGACGAATACGCCCACAGCCTGGTCCGTGCCTTTGCTGAAATGTGCCACGAGACCTCTCTGCCCCACCCTGCCATCGTCACCGAATCGGGACGCGCCATGACCGCTCACCATGCAGTATTGATCAGCAACGTGATCGAGGTGGAAAAGCCTCCACAAACCATCCCTCCGCCAAGTGAAGATTCGCAGCCGATCCTGGACGATCTGCGCAAGGCTTCGCAGCAACTGGATACAGGCAATCTGCTCAGCACCCATCACGATGCCCAGTTCGATCTGCATGAGGCCCGCACCTTGTTTTCCCAGGGGAAACTGACACTGGCCCAGCTGGCAGAAGCCGAACATCTCAGCGCCGCCATTGGCCACCGGGTCCGGGATAACCTGGACATCCGGCTGCGCGCCCACCGCCAATTGCTCGATGAACTCAATGACCGGCTCGCCGACAAGGTTTTCTGCAATTTCTCCCTGTTCCAATCGATGCCCGATGCCTGGGCCATCGATCAGGTCTTTCCGGTGGTTCCCCTGCAGCGCCTCGACCAACCACCCCTGCGGCGGGGGCGGATCATGGATCTGACCTGCGATTCGGACGGGGCCCTGGAGCATTACGTGGACCAACAAAGCATCGAAACCACCCTGCCCCTGCACGACATTGGCATGGATGAGCGCTATCTGATCGGCTTCTTCATGGTGGGCGCCTATCAGGAAATCCTTGGAGACATGCACAATCTGTTTGGCGACACCCACTCGGTCAACGTGGAACTGGATCCCCAAGGAGGCTGGAAGTTGAGCGAGCCCTTGCGAGGCGACAGCGCGGCCCACCTGTTACGATACGTGCATGCCTATCCCGAATCCCTGCAGCAGGCTTTCCACCGCAAACTGGCGGCCTCAGACATCGAGCCTTCCCAGCGCAAGATGTTCGAGAACGAACTCATCTCCGCTCTCAACGGTTACACCTATCTGGAGGAATGATCACGATGAATCCACGTGTCGGCTTTATCGGACTCGGCGCCATGGGAGCGCCCATGGCAGAGAATCTGGCCAAGGCAGGGCTGCTGCAGTGTGTCTGGAACCGTACCCCCTCCAAAGCCCAAACC
>JALVSV010000119.1:0-3356 GCA_027024125.1 Methylothermaceae bacterium
GTGCAGGCTAGGAGAGATGAGATGAAAGAGAAATTCGGTCAATGGTTTGGGGCCTTCGGTGCCCTGTTCGCGGCCGCATGCTGCCTGGGACTTCCACTGGTGCTGACGGCGGTGACAGCGGCAGGGCTCGGGTTCATCCTGAACGATGTCCTGCTCTATCCGTTGTTTGCGGCCTTTCTTACCCTGAACCTCTGGTTCACCTATCGTAGCGACCGCAAACGGAATGACCTTGCGCCCTTTTGGGTCGCTTTAGGTGGCGGTTTTCTGGCGGCGTTTGCCCTCTGGTTCACGGTCACAGGTCTCTCTCCCCAAAACTGGGCGGTAATCGCCGGCCTGTCTATCTTCCTCGGCGCCCAGGTGTGGGACTTCATCCGCAGTCGTCGGGCTCAAGCCGAATGTGAAGTCAGCTGCGAACCGGAAGCACCCACCGATCCAAGGCGCCGCCTGGTGACTGGAGCCGCGATCAGCATAGCTGCCGCGGGCAGCTTCTATGGTCTGGCAAGATCGGTGGCAAAGTTTGCCCCTCAGGCAGAGGAAGGGGAAATCGCCTGTTGGGGAATCAACAGCTGCAAGGGTACCAGCGAATGTGCCACCGCCTTCAACGCCTGCAAGGGCCAGAATGACTGTAAGGGCAAAGGATATTGGTATGCGACGCCGGCTGAGTGCACCGCAAAGGGTGGCATCCCCCTGGCAGGTTCTGAAGCTGATCCAAGGCGGAAAATATCCTGATCGGCAACAGGTGTTGTTAAACTTGTTGGAGTGGACTTAGAATAAATCGTTTGCCGATTCTTACAGGAGACAATCTTTGCATTTCAACATGACTATCATACACACTTTGAGGCTTATCCTTGCAGGCACTCTGATTTTCATCCTGGGTGGCTGTTCCTTTTCCGAAAGCAGCAAAAGCTTCTCAAAGAGCAGCAAAAGCATCTCCAAAAGTATTTCCAGCCCAAGCGAATGGAGCAGTGAAAGCTCTTCTCCTGACAAGGAGAAGAAATATCAGGAAGATGTGGCCGATTATACGGCCGCCTTCGTTCGTTCAAGCGATGAGAATCTGAATCTGGAGAGCTTCCAGCATGGTATCGCTGAAATCGCCGCCAAGGCCGGCATTGCCAACTGGGAAAACAACCCGCTCACCTACAGAGGTATCGGCAAAGGACTCAGGAAGGCCAAGGTCAAAGGGGTGGAATATGAAACCTATCAAAAGAACCTGGGCGGCGGGGATTACGGCAAGATGAACGACATCCAGAAAGGCTACGAGTCCAAGGACTGACAAGGCTCACCTTGTTCTTTGGCAGGCTCACATGGCTGGTGCTTTGCCTGGGGGTTTCTCTTGTCACAGCCACCCTGGCCGGTGAACCCCCCAACCTGTTGAATTATATCTACATTGATGCATCGGAGGGAAATTCGAGCGGCGGCCATGTAGCACTGCAATTCAACGGAACAGTCTATCATTTCCAGCATGTGGACCCTGGCCTGATCCAATTGTTCAGGGAAAATACCGGAGATTTCGAGTACCGCTACCGCTATCTGGAAAACCGCAATCTGGAAGTCAGTCGCATTGGCGTCACCGATGATACCTTTCAGCTATTGAGGGACTATTTCGAACAGCGTTACCAGACTCAGAAACGCCAGTTTGAACTACTGCACGCACTGGATCAGGAAAAACGTCTGCTGCAGATGATCGCCCGTTCGGATCGTGACCGCAAAGCGATCCCCGATCAGGAGGGATTGCCTTTGCCGGGCGCCGGACTTTTTTTCAGTCAAAATGAACTGGCCGAAGCCTGGCACCAACACATACCAAGTTCCAAAGATCTCATATTGTCCCAACTCCGCCGCGAAGTACAACAGCGCTATGGTGCAGATTTTCTCGCCAGGCATATCAGGGCAGTCGACCAAACACTTCAGGAACTCACCCCCCCTGACAGGGACCCAGAGAAATTCGATCTCTCTAGCCGGAACCTCGTCCCAGCCGATTACACCTTTTATCACCGTTACCGCGATCTGGTGCTCAAACGACTTGCCCTTCAGACCCTGGAAGAAGCCAGGCCGCTGAAACAGGGGGTCCACCTGAGACCTGAAGCACCTGCATTCAGGCTCGGCCCCAAAGCAACCGAGGCCATGTGCCTGTTTCAGCAGAAACTTAAGGAAGGTATTTTAGATCTGGTGGATTCCAGGCGGCCCGATCCCGGTTACGCCTTGATGGTTCAGATGGCCAGGCTGATCGTCGTCACCCGTTCCTGTGAAAGCGGCCATCTGGCCTTCCTGGATCTCTTCATGGACGGGGCACAGGTATTCCCATTGCAGGAATTACCGCAACGTCCAGGCTTCTGGCAACAGCTGGCTCTGGAAAAGGAACTGGAATTGCGTAAGGCAATCCACCATCTGGAAACCGGTGAGCCACTGACGGAAACTGCTTATAGCCTCCTGGAAACAAAGGCCAACCGTTACTTTGAATTGAGGTCAGGTATCGAGACCGGCCGGCCCATTCGCCTCTTCGGCCTGTATTCTTTGCCGGATCAAACCTTGTCTTTCTCCAACCCCGCTCCAAGCAGACTACCCACATCGACACTGATACAGGCCAGTGAGAGTTCAGAGAGACTACGAAAGGTCTATCTGGCAAGTCTGAAGAATTTTTATCGCTATCACCTGCTGAGCAAAAACTGTGTCACCGAGATATTCCATACCCTGGAACAAGCCATCCAGCAGAAACCAACACAGCATCCTGGACAGAAGAACGGAAATGCTATCCGGGAGGAATCAATCAGACGTTTGGGTGGCTACATCGACCCGGGACTCCCCGGATTCATCCCCTTTGTATCCTCAAAGAAGGTACGCGAACATTACCGTATCATTGCCACCCAAAGACTGGAATCCTACCGACACGAGCGACTCGCAGCGATGCCAGAAAAACGAAAAGGTCTTCTGGGTTATCTAAAGGAATCCAGCACCCTGACTTCCACCTTTTACCACCCCAACGGCAACGATTCATTTTTCCTGTTTTTCACCGACGATGCCTTATTCCCAAGACCGCTTTACGGAGCAACCAATACCCTGGCGGCATTACTGCAAAGCATCACCGGCCTGGCCCTGTTGCCTTTCGACCACGGCCATATGCTGCACCAGGGTGCACTTGGGTTGATGAGCAGCATAGTGGAACTGGCATTCTTCAACATCCGCAAGGGATCCTATGTCTACACTCCTCCCGGAAAACCCGGCCTGTCTGGACCGGTACAATGACCTGACCAGAAAATCCTGGCGCCGTCAGACCCACGATGACTCATGTGAGCATGATTCCAGGTCTTGCGGCTTTATTTTGAATCAGCCGATGGTAAGAACCACTTTTCCCATAGGTG
>JALVSV010000119.1:3366-6438 GCA_027024125.1 Methylothermaceae bacterium
GTGCGACCCTGTGGCTGGACCGCGGCGTGGTGCGTCGCCAGGACAAAGGCTTTGCCGAATTTGAAGCATGGCGGGACAAGGTCTGGGAAGACGAAGACATGCAGCGCCACAAGCTCAAACGCCTGATCAAAGCCGAGGCCCGCTGGGCGGTTGAGGGCATTTCAGGCCGCCGTAAACGCAACATGGGCCGCGTGCGCCGCTTGCAGGACCTGCGGGCGCAGAAAGCTGCCGAGATCAAACAGATCGGCAGCGCTGGTCAGGATACTCCCCTGATGCTTCTGCCACTGAGGCAGTTCCAACAACACCGGAGTCAGCATCATCTCCAAAGCAATTTTCAGATTGCGCACCCGGGCATCGGTCCAATCGATTTCGGGTGGCGGAAGCAAGATGGTCACCAGTTCACCATAGACTTTACAACAGGCACAACATTGGGAAAACACTTGCTCCCCCACCGTATCGAAAGCCACATCCACTCCTTGCTCACCGGTCCAATGCCTGGCCATGGCCACGACATCCTGTTCGCGGTAGCGAATGGCCAGATCGACTCCCAACTCACGTACAAAACGTTCCTTCTCCTCCGAACTGATCGTCGTCGCCACTTCTGAACCAGCTATTTTTGCCAGCTGAATGGCAATATGCCCAACTCCACCGGCACCTGCCTGTATCAGGACTTTCATGCCATTTTGCACCTGCACCCGATCGTACAGCGACTCCCAGGCAGTCAAAAGGACCAGAGGCACTGCGGCTGCCTGGATGAAATCCAGGGATTTTGGCTTGTGGGCCACAAGAGCCTCCTCCACTACGGCAAATTCGGCATAGGTTCCCTGCCGCCCATTGAATCCGGGCTGGCAGAAATAAACCTCGTCCCCTGGCTTGAATCGGGAGACTCCACTGCCAACCTCCTCCACTACTCCGGCACCATCACAACCCAGGATTGCCGGGTGGCTCACCGGAAACCGGTTCAAAGCCTGGCGCATCTTGTAGTCGATGGGATTGACGCCGGCAGCCTTGAGGCTGACCAACACCTGTTTCGGTCGTTCGATCAGCGGGATATCCACTTCCGCAAACTGTAAAACCTCAGGCCCACCTGCACGGTTTGTGATCATTGCCTTCATTTTTTTCTCCGTTGTATTGCTACAAGCCTCTCACACATCAGCAACGAAATCCGTTCCATCACCGCTGAAATCAAACAGGCCACCTTTTTGCCCTTTCCAAAGACTGACCGCTCGTTGCAGGATGGGCACAAGCCCTTCGGCCAACTCATAACAGCTCAGTCGATCCTCAGGGACCCAGGCTGCAGCCAGGGCATCGTCGGCAGCCATTGGCGGCGGTGGATCGATTTGGTCAAGGAAACCCAAAAAGTCCACGATGACATAATGGAAACCTTCGATCCTGCGTTCGACCACGGCCACAATGGGACCCAATCGAACCTCTCCGATCCCGGTTTCCTCATAGACTTCGCGCAGTACCGCTTCCGCCATGGACTCCCCAGCCTCCAAGCGGCCGCCAGGTGCATGCCACAAGCCCTGTGCCGGAGGACGGCCCCGGCGAATCAATAACACCCGCCCACGGGCGTCATACACCAGGGCACTCACCCCGACCGCAGGCTGTGGAGAATTGCTCACGAACTCCGCCGTCCATAACCATACAGCCAGCGTGCGGTCCGATTGCCGATGTTACGGGCCGAATGGACTGCATCGGCCGGGATGAACAACTCCTCCCCCGGCTTGGGATGATAGACCTTGCCCTGGACCTCGAACTCCATCTCCCCCTCCATCACCATCACCAGCTCGTCCACCGAATGGACGAAATCCTCCCAGCGCTGGCCAGGGGGATCCACCCACAGCTCGCAGCTGAACCCCCGCTGCTGCCAGTTCCGGCTGACTTCCTCCATCTTGCGTTCCAGATTCATGGGCTCGCACTCCCCTTGATGACAAGTGACTCAAACTCATACAAACCGGTTTTTCAAGAAATTTTACACCCAGGAGAGCCGTGTATGTAGGACCGCGTCATTTAAACACGTAAAGGGTTGATTGAAGAGGCAGGTGGTGTGATTCGAAAGCCTCGCCGGCAGGGAGGCCGGCGCGGAGCCTACAGGGACGAGCCCGGACCGAAAGTCCAGTGAACTTTCGCAGCCGGGCGAGCGCCCAAACAGGGAAGTTTGGGCAGGGCTTTCTTGCGCAGCAGGACTGCACAGCAAGAAAGTATTTACGGCGTTTTTCGAAGCAGACCACCTGCCTCGTCCAGAATAGATGACGGAGCCCTGGCCGTGTATGTTTGTTTCCTGTGCATGCATGTCAAGTCCCGTGAGATTATGGTTCATCCGGTAAATTCATGCTATCGGGAAAGATTATAGATTCACCGCAGAGACGCAGAGTGCGCAGAGAGAAAACTCCGCATTCTCTGCGCTTCTGCAGTGAGAAATCGATTCCCAAAGTCCTTTGTCTTTCATGTTCCGGGGTGATAGCCAGCTCAATCATGTCAGTTAAAGATACATGATAGGCGGGGAGCAGGGGGGTGGTTTTCGGGACGAATCCCCTGCCTCGGCCCCATTGAAACGTTTACGGTGAATCGCTATCCACCAATGCCGGTGACCAGATAGCGCGGCGCATTCAAGGTTCTGACGGGGGTCGCCGACAGGTCAGGGTCATCCCATGGAACCCGGTCCGGTCATTCTGGAGTTTCGAGAAATTTTTCCAGGGAAGAACGATCGAAAGGCCAACCCAATTCCTGACCGCTGCTTGGGCAGAAAAGCACCGGGATCCGCAAACTGTAGCGTTCCAGCAATGCATTATCCCCGGCAATATCGGCCCAGGCATAAGCGACCGAGGCTTCTGCCAACAGATCCTTGGCCTGATCGCACAGGTGGCAGGCGGAGGTGCCATACAGGATCAAAGGCTCTGTCACGATGCAACCCCTTCCAGGTGCTCACGCACCACCACCAGGATTGCCCGGCCATATCGGGCCAGCTTGGCTTCCCCGATACCGGTCACTTCCATCAGCGCCCATTCATCGGTCGGGCAGCGTTCGACGATGCCTGCCAGAGTGACATCATTGAAGACGATATAGGGC
>JALVSV010000120.1 GCA_027024125.1 Methylothermaceae bacterium
GCAAGGGGGGGTGTAAATATGCCTTCCTATCCCGCTATCGATCCTGGAAAAAAAATCAGGATAGGTCTCCTGTTTTCCCAAACTGGCATCATGCAGATCTATGGCCGTGACCAACTAAGGGTCTCCCTGATGGCCATCGATGAAATCAACCGTTCGGGGGGGATCAATGGAGCCCTGCTGGAACCTCTGATTCGAGATCCTGCAAGCCAATGGCCCAATTACACCAGATTGGTGAATGAATTATTGGCGGCGCGGGTCAATCTGTTTTGGGGATGTACACCTTCAGCCAGTCGTGAGGCTACGTTACCCTCGGTGCAACGGGCAGGTGCACTCCTTTTCTATGGAGTTTTCTATGAAGGCAGGGAATGTTCTCCCAATATGGTTGCAACCGGCGCCGTCCCTAATCAGCTGACCGCAACGGCGATTCCCTGGATGATGGAACTGGCCGGCTATCGAATTTACATAGTCGGCTCCAACTATATCTATCCGCATACCATGAGCAAGCAGGCCAGGCTCACAATCTATTGGCACGGCGGGGAAATCGTCGGCAACGAATTTTGCTCTCTGGACTTGAACCGGGAAGAGCAGTTTCGCCAATTGGTAAAGGATATTGTCAGAAAAAAGCCCGACTGGGTGCTGTCCAACCTGGTGGGAGAAAGCACGGGGGCATTTCTGCAGGCCTTCCGTCGTGAGGGCCTGGCCGCTGACAGGATGCCGATCCTGCATACTGTGATGATGGAGAGCGACCTTGAAACAATCGGTGCTGAGCTGATGCAAGGTCACTTTTCATCGGTCAACTACTATGAATCCATCGATACCGAAGAAAACCGGGCATTCGTCAGTAAGGTGAAATCCTATGTCTATACGCCTTATCCACAGTTGCCGGTTGCTAACCGGGTAACTGCCATCAGTGCAGGAACCTATCTGGGCGCAATGGTCAACGCAGAGGCAATGCGCCGTTCCAACAGTGCCCATCCTGACGCCATTCGCGAGGCGGTTAGAGGTATGGAGATCAGGGATCCTTCGGGTGATTTGGTCAAGATCGACCCCCGTAATCTGCATACCTGGTTGCGTCCCCGGATCGGACAGGCCAATGCCAAGGGCGGCTTTGACATTGTCTATGAGTCCCCTGATTTGGTACGGCCCGAGGTGTTCAGTCCCGCCATGGATCCCAATCGAAGCTGCACCAAGGGGGGGCAGTTCTACATCCGCGGTCACCTGGTCAGACATCCCAGGTCAGCACGCAAGATTGTCACCCAGGTGGATTGAATGAGCAGTCACAAGGATAGAGCTGGGCGGCTGCGACAGCATATCCCTTTTTTTGTTATCGCCGGGATCATGCTGTTAACCGGGGCGATTGGCATCATCAGTAATACCGTGGTGAGCCGATACAATGAAAGATTGTATTTCAGGAACATTCTGCCCATGGAGGCGATTCGCCACATTGGCGACAGGATGAAACGCTATCGGCTGAAAGTGTATCAACAGGTGGCCTCCATCGAGTTCAACGAACATGTGGCGGCCGAGCTTTCTTTTTTGCAAAAAGAAATTGATGACGCATTGACAGACTCAGAGGTTTTCTATCTGGTCGGGCAGGAGACGGGTAAATTCGACCAGCTGAAAAGCCACTGGAAACATCTGAAGACGAGTTATGCCAGTGTCCTGGAGATGAGTGAAAATTATGCCAAGGAGGAAGCGCTGGAGGAGCTGACAGGAGAAAACCAGCGGCGTTCGGATGCCCTCAATCTCGTTTTGTCAGAGCTCATTTCCCTTAAGATGCAGGGTTTCGAACGTGCCAGATCGTTCAGCCAAAGGGTGCAGCTTTGGAGCCTGTTCGTCACTATGATGACACTGCTGCTCGGTATCGGGGCAAGTTTGAATATCGTTCTGAGATATAACCGGCAGATCCAGGGGCATATCGCCAATCTGGAAAGCCAGGTGGCGGAGCGGACCGCCAGCCTCAATGCGGCTTGCAAAGATTTGGAGGAAAAGAAGAACCAACTGGAAGTCCTTGTGACCATTGATCCGCTCACAGGGATATGCAATCGCCGTAATTTCGACGAACTGTTCGCCAGGGAATGGGCTCGTGCGTGCAGAAAGGGTGGGTCCTTGGTGGTCATGATGATTGATGTGGACTATTTCAAGTCTTATAACGACAACTATGGTCACGCTGCCGGAGATCAGGTTCTCAAGCGGGTTGCCAAGACACTGCAAGTACAGATGAAAAGACCGGGGGATTCCATTTGCCGTTACGGAGGCGAAGAATTTATCGCATTGCTGTCTGATCTGGACCTCAATGGTGCAATACAGGTGGCTGAAAAGCTGCGTCGAGCGGTAGAAGACCTGAACATTACCCACCAATATTCCAAGATTTCGGGACAACTGTCGATTAGCGTGGGTGTGGCCGTTGCCTCGCTCCCAATGGAGGAACCCATATCTCCCAGAACACTGATTCAACTGGCAGACAAAATGCTGTATGAGGCCAAGGAAAATGGTCGCAACCAAGTCAAATGGACTGTTAAAGAGGATCGAAAAAAAGCCATCTAAAGGAGAAAACCCATGTCCTTTTTCGTCAGACCCGAACCGGCCGAAAATTGTTTCGGGACAGTTGCCTGTCCTGCAACCTTTATCGATATTCTCTATGATTTCAGACGCTTCCTTGATGACCATGATGGTTTTCTGGGGCCCCATGCGGTTCCCGACGGCAAAAAAGTAGCCATCATAGGTTCGGGACCAGCTGGCCTGATGGCTGCCAGGCTATTGATGAAAATGGGTGTCAATCCTGTCATCTATGAGGCCGGCGACCGCTACGGGGGGCGGGTCTGGTCACTGCATCCACTGGAAGGGGATGCCGCACTGTTCGAAATGGGGGCCATGCGGATCCCCCGCTCGGAACAGCTGTTTCAATATCTGGCGTCACAATTCGGGATGACGCATCAGCTTTTTCCGGATCCCGGGGTGGTCGATACCGAGATTTATTATCAGGGCAGGGCCTACCCCTGGAAGGCGGGAGGACAACCTCCTGTCATCTTTGAAAAGGTGAGCAAAGACTGGAATCTGTTTGTTGAAACCCATCTGGGGCCGGTAAGAGAAGCCCTTCTGGGCAAAGAGTATGACAAAGCGGGGCGGCTTTGGCAGGAAAAGCTCACTGGCTCAGACACCGAATGGACCAATATCAGCTTTTTCCGTGGGTTGCAACGGGCCTTTCCTGATTGGGGGGTAGACGAATTCTCCCTGTTCGGTGCGTTGGGGTTGGGATCTGGAGGATTTGGTCCGCTTTATTCGGTGAATTTTGCCGAGATCGCCAGACTTGTCATCAATGGTCTTGAGACCTGCCAGCAGTTCTACCCCAACGGCATGGAGGAACTGGTTGATGGTCTGTACCGGCAAAAAACAAAGGTACGGCACAGAGACGAATGTCTGTCGTTAGAAGATTTGGGTTGTCTGCGTTATCAAACTACGGTGCGATCAGTCAGACCCAAAGACGTTGGTGTCGTGCAGGTGATCACAGAATGTCGCCAAAAAGGGGAAGGTTCCAGGTTGAATGACAGATTCCGTGTGGAAGACTACGATGCAGTGATCGTGGCTACGACCACACGTTCCATGGAGATTGATATGGGCATGACCAATTCATCTGGTCATGAGATTCCTCCTTTGAATGAATATGCAAGCAACGGGTTGCGAAAAGCCCATTTGATGAATTCCTCCAAATTGTTCGCCCTGACCAAAACCAAATTCTGGCAAGGCAGGGATGGAGAAGGCTTGCCGGAGAATATTCAAACGGACGAGTTGTGCCGGGGGCTGTATTGCCTGGACTATCCTGAGAGCGATTATGGCGTGGTGTTGGTCAGTTACACTTGGGGGGACGATTCAACCAAATTATTGGCAATCAAGGATGTGGAGCAGCGTTTTTTGGTCCTGATGGACTCGCTTGGGCGGATTTGCCCAAGGATGGCGGAAAAGCTGATTGAAGAGAAGATAGCGGTGAAAAACGTCGACTGGGAGCTTGAACCTTATTACTACGGAGCATTCAAACTCAACCAGCCAGGCCAGGATGTCTGGAATCAATCCATGTACTATCAGTTTCTTTCTGTATTGGATAACAAAGAAGATACCGGAGTGTACTTGGCAGGTGACAGCGTTTCCTGGTCCGGTGGTTGGATTGAAGGTGCCCTGCAAACAGGCATGAATGCTGCCGCTGCAGTAGTGTATCGCCTGGCAGGAAAGAGCAATTTATATCATGAAAATCCTTTGACCCAGAACCCAGCACTGTTCGATTATACAACCCGTGAATAATTGGGGGATCCTGGGACAGGAAAGCGTTTTTTCCTCCTGCCTGGCTGCCAAAAAGTAGGGTGCTGGCAGTCAGGTTGGCTTTGAGGATACAATGCAACCATCGTAGCCGGGTTGAGACCCGAGACATTTGTTGGCCCGATTTCCCACTACTGTTCTCGAACACGCCTGAAGATGAAACACCATGCCTGAAAAGAAAGTCGTCATCCGGTTGAATTATTCCTCGGACAATCGCCCAAAGGCTGTATCAAAGCCCGAGGTGATTACCGAATGGAATATACGGCGAATTGCAGGGGCGGTCCTGATTCTGATGCTCCTGGCAGGCGCGACCTTTTGGTTTCTATGGAAGCAGAATACTCCAACTGAGTCAGAAGTGCCTTTGGTGGTGGCAGAAAGCAAGCCAGAGGAGGTTAAACCTCCGTTATCAAGTTCCATCCCCAAGTCGGGGGGAGCCGTCAGGGAAGAACAGTCCGATGGAGAGGC
Organism: Methylothermaceae bacterium; assembly: GCA_027024125.1. Lineage (GTDB taxonomy): Bacteria > Pseudomonadota > Gammaproteobacteria > Methylococcales > Methylothermaceae > Methylohalobius. The sequence continues at coordinate 4,777 of JALVSV010000120.1, forward strand.
AAACTCTCCACAGGTGCAGGCAGTTGAAGCCAAGGATGTAGCGACTGTGAAGAATTTGGAACCTGCATCCTTGAGGCGGGTGACCATTCCGCGAGATCCCCGGATTGTGCAAGCTGTGCTCAGCAAGGCGGTTTATAACCGCCAGCCAGTGGGAGTGATTGATGGCATCGTACATGCTGAGCCGGACAGGGCTGTCGGTGTCTTTTATTTTACCGAGTTGAAATCCATGAAAGGTCAGAAAGTGACCCACGAGTGGTGGCGTGGGGAAAAGCTGATATTCAAGAAAAGCGTGACATTGCGACATGATCCCGGCACCTTCTATACCAGCAAGCTGGTCAATACCCGTATGCTGGGCACTTGGCAGGTCTACCTCAAAGACAGTCAGGGCAGGATCCTGGACATCCACTCGTTCGAACTGCTACCACCACCCTAGCCCGAAGATGGGCCTATTCCTACACTCCTGCAAAAAAACACTGATTTCCATGAAGTGCCAAGAGGTTATTTACTGGACAGGGTAAAAGCTATAAGGTCATGTCGGACGGAATGACAGTTTGAGGTGGAAATGGAATGAAAGTACATGTTTTGATTTTATTGATGTTTTTCAGTGGCTGGGTGGGTGCTGGCACCTTGGAGAAGGCTGGAAGCATCAAGCATATCGTGCTGGTGAAACTGAAGGGCTCAGAAGATGTGGGGCGATTTATGGCTTTGAGCAAACGGCTCGTCAAGCTGCCGGGTGTGAAGCGCTACAGTATTGGTCCCACCTTGCCCAAGGAGGATGATCAGAGCGATGGATTCGATATCGGTGTGGTGGTCACACTGGAGAACCGCCAGGCGTTATTCGACTATCTGCGCCACCCTCAACATAAGAAAATCATCGAAAAGATGCGCCCCCTGGTGGAAAGTATCGAGGTGCACGATTTCATCACCCGTTGAAGATGGAAGGGAATAAGCAGATTTGTAACGAGTCAGAACATCCCGGAAATCCAAATTGTCACTTGGTTGCCATAACCCGTGCCCCGGCGTTTGAGACCGAAATTGTGGGCATAATCGATCACCAGCTGTAGTCTTCCTGGCAGGCCGGTGGTGATGCGAGTACCGACGAAGGGCATGAAGGTGTCATCGCGTTGGATTTTGCCTCGTTTGATTTTTTGCGGGTTCAGGTAGGCACCACCGCCGTAGAAATGCAGGTAACTGAAAAAAGTGGCGGCGAAACGATACTCGCCGTAGCCGATGACATAATGGTCTGGAAAAAACTCCAGATAGGCTGCGCCCGGAAGGATTGGATAACCGGTGCTATGGTACTCTTGCCCCATGGGGTTGACCCCACCACTGAGGCGTTGGGTCACGGTACGGTTGAAGCGGTCCAGGTGATGTCCGATGCCTCCATTGACGGAGGCGATGATGCGGTGGCGGTCACCAAGTAATGGCAAAGGGGTGGCGATCAGGCCATAAGCGGTGCCCAGGGTATAGTGCTGATGCCCTTTTTCCTCGGCATCGACGCCCCAGTCTTTCCAATCTGGACGATACCCCCAGACCGCGTCGGCGCCCAAAGCGAAGCCCTTGTCTGCCAGAAAGAGCAGATTGCGGGTGAGAGCATCCCAGCGCAACTGGGCGCGGGTTCGGAGTTCGAAGGTGTTTTGCGGC
>JALVSV010000121.1:0-1084 GCA_027024125.1 Methylothermaceae bacterium
CGTGAGTTTGAGAAAAGCAGCCAGCTCATCCAGGGTGCGCGCCGGCTCGGCACAAAGATCCTCGTAACGCAGCAGGAAATAACGCCTATCCATCCTACTACTGCCATAGTCCGCAGCCAAGGTGTTGGCACGGGCCCACAGCAGCGCCGAAGCCAACGGCTGGGGCACTTCGTGCCGGCCAGCCCCCAAGATGGCCTCGCCGTATTTTCGTAATGGATTCTGATTGGCCGAGGTAGCCATGTCAAGGCCATGACGGATCATGTGGATGAAGCGCAGCCCCGGCAGCGCCCGGTCAAGCAGCGGCAAAAGATACAGACTGCTGGGATTCTTCCAGCCCCAGGGGCGCAGCGGGTCCACGGCAGTAAAATGGAGGTCCAGCAACTGCTTGAGATCACGCCGGAAGCCGCCGGCATCCAGGTGTTCCCGCCAAAAGGGCAGGACATGTCGCAAATACAGCGGTCTCATGAGCAGGGCGTCTCCCGCCTTGTTGACCGGACTTCCCAGTTGTACCCCGGCCTCCTGCAACCATTGCCCCACCGCTCGGGTGCCCGATCCCCCCACCGCACCCACCAGGATGGGTGGACTGGGGACAGCTAGCGCTGCGACGCCAAGGTCTCGATCAGGGTCAATTGCTGGGGCAGGCATATGGTCTTAAGGTCATAGCGGTCGATCACCATCCGGCGGGCCCGCTGGCGAATCTCCCGCATCCTGTCGGGCTGCTCGAGCGCCTCGTCAATCCGCTCGACGATCTGACTGGGCTCGAAGAAGTCCACCAACAAACCGTTGACGCCATCCTCCAGGACTTCCTGCACCGGGGGCGTTCGCGAACCGATCACCAGGCATTCGCTGGCCATGGCTTCAAGCATCGACCAGGAGAGCACGAAAGGATAGGTCAGATAGACATGGGCCGAGGAGATCTGCAGCATCTTGAGGAACTGGGGATAGGGGATCTTGCCGAGAAAATGGACCCGGCTCATATCCAGATCCCGCCCCACCTCCTCCAGCATCACCTCGCGCCAGCACTTGCCCTCTGCGGGCGAAGCCCCATAGCTGACCCCATCACCACCCACCAGAAGCACCCGGG
>JALVSV010000121.1:1094-2031 GCA_027024125.1 Methylothermaceae bacterium
GCTCTGGGGCGGCGGCGCAGGATCTCGGGCAGTGCTCGCATGAAGATATGAAACCCCCGGTAAGGTTCCAGATTACGACTCACATAGGTGATCACCTCGTCGTCACGGGTCAACCGCAGACCAAGCTCCTCGAGTTCGAGTACGGCCTTGGGATCGGGCCGAACCATGCCGGTGTCGACGCCATCGTGGATCACCGAGATCAGGGCTCTCATCATTGGAGGATACTGGCGCTGCTGCCAGTGGGTGGGACTGATGCCCCAGTCACCGGAGGCGAAACTCAACAGCTGAGTGGCGTTCTTGATCCGAATCCGGCACAAGTCATCGATGTTGGGCGGTTTGTCTGGATCGAACCCAACATCCGCCCCCTTGGAGTTGTAGAAGAACTCGTAGTAGTTGAGGATTTTGGCCCTGGGGAACACGTCCTTGAGGAACAACGATTCACCCCAGCCGGGATGGGCACAGATCACCTCGGGAGACCAGCCGCTCTTGGCGATGTCCAGCGCCAGACGCACCACCTGCTGGCCACGGCGGACGTTGGCCTCGGTACCGCGCAGGTAATGGTGGGTGGATGGAGTGGCCCCCTGAGGGACGTCGTAGGCCAGATAGCGAACCCCGGGAATCCGGATTTCGCGCTTTGGGCGGCGTTCGCCGATGGCAAACACCCGATGCCCCTGTTTGGCCAGATAGGGTGCGAGATTGCGATATTGACCGGGAAAATTCTGATGGACGAAAAGGATGTTCATGGCAGGCAGATCCTGTCGATTGCAGCAGGCGACAAGGCAGGGATTATAGAGCAGCTGCCGGCAGAAAGGAACCGGGCTAGAAGGCCCGCTCCATGAAGGTATGTGCTTTGCCCATCATCGATTGGCACAAGAAATGCTTGCTACCAGCCATAAAAGAAGGGCCGCCATCTGGCGGCCCTCCTTATTTCCCAATA
>JALVSV010000122.1:0-379 GCA_027024125.1 Methylothermaceae bacterium
ATGGTGCTATGAGGATTACCTGCAACTGGATGACGAGCAGCGCTATGAGATCATCGAAGGGGAATTGCTGATGGTTCCCGCGCCTTCTTCCTTTCACCAGTGGTATTCCCACAACCTTGAAATCTTGCTGACCGAATTCGTGCGGGAACACGACCTGGGCTATGTCTTCGACGCCCCCATCGATGTCATTCTCAGCCCTGACAACGTGGTCCAGCCGGACATTTTGTTCATCGCCAAAACGCGCCGGGAGATCATTCAGGAACGGGGAATCTTCGGCCCTCCGGATCTGGTGGTGGAGATCGTCTCCCCATCTTCGGTTCACCGCGATTATCACGCCAAACAGAAACTGTACGAACGCTTCGGGGTGCGGGAATACTGG
>JALVSV010000122.1:389-2030 GCA_027024125.1 Methylothermaceae bacterium
GGCGTATATGCTTCGGTCAGCTTTGCCAGTGGCGAGGGCAGTGTGACCTCCAAGATACTGGAAGGTCTTATGATCTCTCTGGGAGACATCTTCCAGACCGAAATTTGATCACCCATGCAGATACACTTCATCGATCCGGCGAATGTCTTCAGCGATGGCTTGAAAGTCATCCAAAGCTATCATGACAGCCTGCTGGAACACGGACATAGACTGCTTGACCTCGTCAACGAAATCGAGCAAAAGGGAATCGACACCGAACGAGCCAACCGCCTGGCTGAACTGTATGCCTACTACCAGCGTGCTACCACCCTTCACCACCAGGACGAGGAACGGGTGCTGTTTCCCTCCCTGGTTGGCAGAGATATTCTCATCGACGGCATGATCGAACGGCTCACCCTCGACCACGAGGAAATCGAGGAAGCCTGGCGGGTACTGGAAATCTCCCTGAAAGAGATCCTTGAACACCACTGCTTATCGGATCAGCTGGTAGAAAGAACCGCCCGTTTCGAAAAGCTTCAACGCCTGCATCTGATACGTGAGAACGAGGATTTTCTCCCACGAATGGTAAAAGTCCTGGACGAACACCAGCGCCAGGAAATGGGACGGAAGATGGCCGCTATGCGCAGGAAGAGCCAACGTCTTTGAATCATGGTCGAGCGATCAAATAAAAACACACAAACCCTGCCGCGCCAAGTTCAATCCAACCGCCTGAAAACCTGGTCATTGGGCTAGCTCCAACAGGGTAACCATGCACTTCCAAAGCTGCATTTTGCCTCCAAAAGGTCTATAATCTGTTGCGTTATCACAAATATAATATGCAATATGACAACAGAATTGCTGCGATCCAAATCCATTTTGGCAGTGTTTCTAATTCTGTCCATGCTTTGTCTTGGCCATGTGCCGTTGGTTTCGGCCGCATCCCCTCCGGAGCCTGTTAGAAAAATCGGGCAGCGCTGGGATGAAGTCACCTATCACTGGCCCAAAAAACAGCGGGTACATGGATTGACCAAATTATTGAAGCAAATCCGCAGCCTCAAGCAGACTTATCCCGCGCAACCGGAAATTATGATTTGGGAGGCCATAACGCTGGTCACCCGAGCAGGCATAGCCCCCGGACTCACCATACTCAGCGACCTGGATACCGCACGCGATCTCCTGCTCCAATCCATAGAGCTCGAACCCACGGCGCTCGATGGGGCCGCCTACCTGACCCTGGCCTGCCTCTATTACAAGGCACCAGGATGGCCCTTGTCATTTGGCGACCAGGTAAAAGCGGAACACTATTTCCAAAAAGCCTTGGCCCTCAACCCAAACGGAATCGAAAGCAATTACTATTATGGGCATTTCTTGAGCAAGACAGGCAGAATCCAAGAGGCCCTGGCCCATTGGCAAAAAACCGCCAGCCTGCCCCCTGACCCTGATCAACCGTATCTTTCGCTTCGCCTGAGAGAGAAAGCCCACAAGAAGTTGTCGAAACTGGTTGCCCAATCAAAATATTAGGGCCCGACGCCAACGAATCGGCCCAGTTTCAGGGTAATATCGGCACGATCCCAACGTTACCCGGATCGTCTGCCATCAGACACCAGTTCCTCCAATTCAGGCAGGCAGGAACCGCATTTCTGCCCCGCCCCCAGCAATCGA
>JALVSV010000123.1 GCA_027024125.1 Methylothermaceae bacterium
GAGGGGCTATTGGGTGGCAACTAGTGGAAATGTGACAGATGAAGTCTGGAAGGAATATATCAAGAATCAGACGCCACCAAAGCCGGACGATGATTTCCATGTTGTGTAGTAGTCGGCCGAATGGCCGACCGATCCGGCTTTCAGCCGTAACTCGAAGCCACCGGCTTTAGCCGGTGGAGTGTTCACTACAAGGTTGGGTTGAGGCGTCAGCCGAAACCCAACATACCTCCCACGGCGGCTTTCGGCTTCGCCTCTACCCACCCTACGAAGTCTTCCAAGAAACTTTCACGAAGAGCAGATTTGCCAATGACTCAGAAGTCCTGTTCAAGAACGGCCTTGGCCCTGCGGCACAGCTCCCTGCCGTAATCGGTCCACAGCCCCTGGCCCCAATACCGGAAGCAGCTGGTCTGACAGATCAGTAAATAGAACAGGGCCTTGCGGTAGCGCGGATCCGAGGTGGGGACCCCGGCCTTGATGACTTTCTCGTAGAACAGCGAACTGACCTCGTCCATGGGCTGGAGCAGGTCGTCGTAGCCCTTGACCCAGGAGATGTCGTCGGTCCAGCTGCCACCTTCCATGTGGAAGTCGTGACGTTCCTGGCGCAGTTTTTCGATCACCTGCTCCATTTTCTCCGGTCCTTCCCCAGGCTTGAAGTGTTCCCACAAAAGGTGTTGATTCTTGGGTTGCAGGGGTGGCAGGTCTTGTTCCTCGATCCCCAGCGAAAAGAGATATTCCAGGTATTCCGTGGCATTGACGATGGGGGTCCGGGTGCCTGAGCATTCGTTCACCACTTCCATGTATTTGGGCGGAAATTCGTTCATCATCACCCCGCCGTTTTCGCCATCGGCGATCTGGGTAACCAGGGGAGGGACCATTTTTCCCGCCAGTTCCATCCGGTTGAGCCCTTTGGCTTCATAGTAGGGCTGCATCTGGGCCACCAGCTTGGTATCGCTACCCTGGGTCTTGATGATGGCGATGATCTCGGCTGTTTCCCCCTGGCTGTTGCGGCACACCAGGCGGTGGGGTAGGTGTTTGTGTTCCGGTTCCCACCCATTCTCCCGTTCGACCGTGTGTTCCTGCACCAATACCCATTGGAAACCACAGTCCTTCAGGGTCTTCACAAACTCGTAGGCGACGTCCGGCTGGTTGGGCAGGGCCATCTCCGGCGGGGAGAAACCGCGAACCCTTCCCACCGCTTCCAGTCCGAAGATGGCGGCGAAATGGTGCTGCCAGGCCTTGACGTGGAGGCGGAAATCCTGCGGTGGTGTCGAGGGGGCCACCGCGTGGCCCCAGGCGGTACCCAGCCATTCCGCCGCAGGTTGCAATTCCTGCCGGGTCGCCAGGGGCATCAGGGCGTCGAAGACGTCATCGAGCCCCATCTTGCGCAGACCATAAAGCAGGGTGCCGGAATAATCCAGCATCGCCCGTGGATTCTTGCCATCGCTGATGAGCTGTGGGATGAATTCTCCCATACGCTTGTAACACCAGTGGAACACCGGGGCGTTGTGATTGTCGCCGATATCCGGGTGGGCCATCATGTCCTGAAGATTGCTGATCACTTCGGCGGTCTGCAGATCGTCGCCCCCGGCGGGAATCAATGGCTGGTGCATGTGCAGTGCGATGGCGAAGGCGCTGTCGATCTGGTCGAAATCGATAGTGCTGCGTCCAAGATACAGCGTTTCCTTGGTATATCTATTGATGGTTTTTTCGATCAGAGGCTCGTTGCCGCAGATGTTCGGCAGACCTTCGATGATTTCGGGTAAATCGCTCATGTTTATTCCTTGCTGAGTCAGTTAGGGTTGATCGTTAAGCATTGGATGAATAAATGACAAAGAAGTGTTATCGCAAAGGATTTTCCTGTTTGAAAGAGGGGGTAGGGGGAAATGCTTCGGGTGTTTCATCTTCGGGGGTGATGGCAGGTACATCATGGGCGTTATCGTGAAGCTACGTATACAGTCGCGCAGGGGTTGGTTTGTAACCAGCCCGAATCCTGATAAGGCTGTCCCAAACCAAGATCGCATCTTCTATCTAAAGGAGCTGGGTGGTATTATTCAATCAATCATCGGCCTGACGGTCTTCAGACATTCCTCGGCCACTTCAAGATCGTCTTCCGCACGGTGGACCCAGGCTTCCCCCCAATAGAGATTACAACTGGTCTCTGCGCGCAAGAGGCGCCACAGGCTTTCTTCCAGTTTTTCCTGGATCTCGCCTTGCAACAGTCCTTTTTCCCCCGCCCGCCAGCGGGTTTCGTGAATGGCCTGGCTCACCTGGTGAATCCTGGCGAGCAGGTCCTTCTGCCGCTGCGACCCCGTCCACTGGGTGAAGTCCCGGCCGTGATGCCAGCCGGTGTTCCACGCCCCGGTGCGGACGTTGACCTCGCCATGGACACCGTATCGATCGAGATAATCGTGGATGAAGGTGGGGCGGATGGTGGCGGTGTCGGAACGGGCCTGTTCCAGCAGGGGTAGATAGAACACATCCCAGAAATTGGTGCCTTCGGTGACGTTGCGGAACCAGCCACCGTTCTCTCCGTCGGTGCAGGTGGTGACCAGGGGCGGGAAATCACACCATTTGGTCCTTTCCGCCACCTCCTTGTAGAACCACTCCGGTTCCATTCCCGACTCCTGGGCATTGGAAAGATCGCGGTCCCGGACGATCACGGTGATGGCAGAGTCAGCATAGCGGGCGATATGCGGCCGATAACACATTTCCTCCCAACTCATCTCGGTCAACGGTTCGACATGCTCGCTGTCCACTAGCACATAGCGGTAACCGTAATACCTGAGCAGTGGGATCATCTCCATGCTGAATCCCATCTCCGGTGGCCAGAATCCCTGGAAGTCGTCGCGCCACATGAGGTGGCGGGCCAGCCCCAACCATCGTTCGATATGTTCCTTGCGGTCGGCATCTGGAATCAAGGGAAAGACGGGATGATAGTATCCGGTGCCAAGCACCTCGAACAACTTACGGTTCTGCAGATGCCATAGCAATGAGCCGATATCGACGATGCCATAGACCCTGGACTGGAACTGCGGGTCCTTCAGAGTTTCCAGCAGAGTGCCAGAAAGGGCAAGATGAACCCTGGCGACATCTTCATAACCCCACAACCTCCGGGGCATCCGGTCCATGGCGAACAGGATCTCCTTGGCTTCCCAGGTTTTCGTTTCCAGCAGATGCTCGAGGTTGCCTGGGGGTTGATGGAAGTTCAGTACCAGTGCGTGGTGTGCGATTTGGGTCATCGTCATGGAGCTGTGTCTGAATTATGAATGCAATTAGAGTATGTTGCTTCAGGGGAATTTGCAAAACAAGGTTTGGGAAAGAATGCATTTCGACATGCCGGCTTGTTTCTTTGCCAGATCCCATGTTGACGAATCCATAAGACTCCAATCAGTCACTACATGGACAGGATTTGTTAAACTCAAAACTAATCTTGAATGAAGGGTGATCCCTCATGTCCGAACCCGCAAAACGTCAGGCCACTTACGATGATCTGTTCGATCTGCCCGAGAACGTCGTTGGGGAGGTCATCCACGGAGTGCTCTATACCCATCCAAGACCGGCGCCGAAGCACGCACGTGCCTATTCTGCTTTGGGCGGCAATTTGGGTAATCCGTATGATTGGGGTACTGAGGGCCCCGGGGGATGGTGGATTCTGGATGAGCCGGAATTGCACCTGGGGCCAAATATTCTCGTCCCCGACCTGGCAGGCTGGCGCCGCGAGCGCATGCCTACACTGCCTGAAACCGCCTGGTTCGAACTGGTGCCGGACTGGGTCTGTGAGATTCTGTCACCCTCCACTGCCCGCATCGACCGTGCCGTCAAGATGCCCCTCTATGCACGTGAAGGGGTGAACCACCTTTGGCTGGTGGATCCGGATCTGAAGACCCTGGAGGTCTACGAGCTCGACACCGCTCACGACGAACCCCACTGGCTGTTGCTGGCCACCCTGGAAGGCGAAGCGCCTGTCCGCCAGCCTCCTTTCGATGCCATCGAGTTTTCGCTCTCGAGCCTGTGGGCTTGAGAGCCACTTGATCCTGGCTCCTGATGTCAGGCCTTGTTAGCATTCCACTCTCTGCAAAGCAAAAAACCTGATCATCCGTGGAAAAGAGAACCGAAGGACCCCGCCTTCCTTTGCACGTCACCATCAGTTCCCTGTTCATTTTCTTGATCGTGGCCCTGGGTGGGTCGCTCATCTGGCAGAGTCATCAAAAAACCTCGGAAATGATTCTGACCAGTGCCGAGCAGCTTTATGATCAGCTGGCCGAAGAGACGCAGCTGGATTTCAAAGCTACTTATGCCCCTGCGGCCAAGGTCCTCAACCTGCTGGCATTTTCACCACTGACACAAACCAAAACCCAGGTAGAACGTTCGCGGTATCTACCTCAGTTGGTGGCCGCTTTAGGCGATGAATCCGCCTTCAACGGTATTCAGCTGGGCTATCCCGACGGGGATTATTTTATTCTCAGGCCACTGAATACCCCCATCCTGAGAGAGCGGCTTTCGGCACCGAAAATGGCTGCTTACGTGGTCGATGATATCGCTTCGGACGGGAAGGGGCGAAGACTGTGGACCCGTTGGTTCTATTCCGGTGAGTTGCAATTGATCCGGCGCGATGATCCCGTCGAAACCCGCTTCGATCCCCGCCAGAGGCCCTGGTACCACTTGGCAGGGGCACAGCCCAGGGCCACGGAACCCTACGTGTTCTATTTCAGCGGCAATGTGGGTGTGACGCTCGCCCGGCGGACCCAGGCCGGTGACGTGGTCGTTGCTATTGATATCACCCTGGACCGTCTGTCGCAGACGATGGCCAGTCACCTCATGACCCTGGATTCTGAGGTGGCCATCGTCACCAGGGAAGGTCATCTGTTGGCCTATCATGATCCCACACAATTGGTTCGCCATGGGGAGGGTGGCAGTTTGCGGTTGGCCCGGGTAGGTGAGTTGGGCAGTCAGGCGCTGGTCGAGATGATGCAGTCATTGGAAGGTGAAGCACAATCGCGAAAGTTGTCCTTTGGATTGCAGCAGCGTCAATGGATCGGACGGATCGAGCCGATTGCCGAGAATAGTGGCCTCGAACTTTACTTGCTGATGGCCTCTCCAGTGGACGAGTTGCTGAGCCAGGCTTTTACGATTCGTACCACGCTGCTGCGCATGACCTTAGGTATCGTACTGTTGTCCATTCCCATCGTATGGTTCATTGCCGGGCGCATTTCCAGGCCCTTGCGCAAATTGGCTGCGGAGGCGGATAGCATCCGCCGCTTCGAATTCGAATCATCGATAGAGACCCGATCCTTTATCCACGAAGTGGATTTGCTGGCATCGGCCATGGACATGATGAAGCAGACCATCAATCAGTTCGTCACCCTGATCAATTCCCTGGCAGGAGAAAAGGATTTTGACCGGCTGCTGAACCGCATTACCCGAGAGACCATGATCGTCGGGCAGGCAGATGCCGCCGTGCTCTATCTGATAGATGCCGACGAAACCTGTCTTGAGCCCAATGCGATCCAAACACGGGATGAAGGGAATATGGGCAGCCTGGCGACCATATCCTTAAGCGGTTCGTCCTCCCTCGTGGATGTGCTGGAGCGGGAACACCCCACAGTCCTTGATCTTAATGCTGGCAGTGACGATCTGCTGCACCTGACCCGGCTGGTGGGGGAGCAGGGAGATGGTATGCTGGTTGGTTTCCCACTGAGAAACCGGCAGCGGGAAATGGTCGGCGTGCTGGTTTTGTTGTATGCCCACGGCAATATTTCTGCCGGGGATCAGGACGCCAGGGTTGCCTTTGTCCGTGCTCTGTCTGGCTTTTCCGCCGTCAGTATCGAGAGCCGCCAGCTGCTGAAGATGCAGGAGGATCTATTGCGCGCCTTCATCCAGGTACTTGCAGGAGCCATCGATGCCAAATCACCTTATACCGGAGGGCATTGCCAACGGGTACCTGAGCTGACCCGGATGCTGGCCGAGGCTGCCTGTCGGAGCGACGATCCCGCGTTCCGGTCTTTCAACCTGACGCCGGAACAATGGGAGGCCCTCCATATCGCCAGTTGGCTACACGACTGCGGCAAGGTGACCACGCCGGAATACGTGGTGGACAAAGCCACCAAGCTGGAAACGATCTATGACAGGATCCACGAGATCCGCATGCGTTTCGAAGTACTCAAGCGTGATGCTACGATCTGTTACTGGCAGCGGTTGGCAGAGGGAGGTAACAGGAAAGCATTGCAAAAGGAGCTGGATGAGTCACTTCAGCAACTGGATGACGAGTTTGCCTTTGTCGCCAGCTGTAATGAGGGTGGCGAGTTCATGGATCCCGAGCATGTGGAACGGTTGCAGTCCATCGCCAGACGAACCTGGATCCGTACCCTGGATGACCG
>JALVSV010000124.1 GCA_027024125.1 Methylothermaceae bacterium
AACAGACTACACCCCTTGCAATATAGCGGCATACCAAGCCAGTAGAGGGGAATGATCAAAATTTTTGTTACCAGAATCAGGATATCCCCATGCGCTCATCGCTTCTAGCCCTGTTCACACTACTGAGCATGTCATCTTGCGTCTCTTCAATTTGGCAGGATCCCAATCAGCTTCACCCACTTGACACCCCTCAGCAAATCGCCATTCCGGGATTCGATGAGCCGTTGATTCACCTGCCGACACAAAGCTATCGTCCGCTTAAGACACCTCTTCAGGTTTCCGGTACCGATATTGAGCGGTTGCTGGATTACCTGTCACTGAACAGAAATACCCCATGGGAAGCCTCGATTCAGCTAAACCTGGGACTGGCCTATTACCGCCATGGGTATTTCTCCAAAACCTTTCCCGCCTTCGAACGCGCCTGGCAGTTGAGCAGAAACGTACCGAGGCCCGACGTAAAAGCCCTTGCAGACCGTGCCTTCGGGGAACTGGTGCGCATGCATGCCCGGTTGGGCCATGCCAACCGACTGGAGGCGCTATTGGCAACCGTTAAGGGACGGACCTTCACGGGCCCTGCGACAGAGAAAGTAGCCGGCGCCACCGAGGGCTTGTGGATGATGCGTCACCGCCCGGGAATCACCTATCTGTGTGGCGCCAAGGCCTTGGCTTCCCTGCTGGACTGGCAACATCCGGGCGCCGAGGGTCTGACCATACTCGATGCCTACCGCTCCGGGGAACATGGAATCAATCTATCCCAACTCACCAGCCTAGCCCATCAGGCTGGCATGGATTACCGCCCGGTGGTCGGGACTAAGATCCCGGTACCTGCCGTGATTCACTGGCAAGTGAATCATTATGCAGCCATCGTGGAAAAGAAAGGCAATCTTTATCATATAAAGGATCCCACCTTCGGCCAGGACCTTTGGCTCACGAAAGAGGCCATCGATTCTCAAGCCAGTGGTTATTTTCTGGTGCCCGCCAGCACTACCGGAGACTGGAAGCCGGTACAACTGGCACAAGCTGAAATGGTCTATGGACAGGGCTATACCGCCAGCAGTGATGAGGATCGGACGACCCCGTGCGATCAACACAAGTCCAAAGCACCTTGCGACGGAACAAAACCTGTTGGAATGGCAAGCTACGACGTTCATACCATGCTGGTGAGCCTGAATATCACCGACACCCCGCTCAGCTATACACCCTCCATAGGTCATCCCATTCGTTTCACCCTGAGCTACAATCAGCGCGAGGCCAATCAGCCAGCCAATTTCAGCTTCGGCAACGTTGGTCCCAAATGGACTCACAACTGGCTGACCTATCTCAAGGATTCCCCCACTAATGCTTCCGCAGTGGTCCAACGGATCGTTGCCGGCGGTGGAGCAGTCAATTACAGCGGCTACAATGCATCGAATGGGGAATACGAAGAACATATTTTCGATAGGGCGAGGCTGTTTCGGGTCTCTGCCGATCCTATCGTATACGAACGGCGCCTACCCAGCGGCGCCAGGGAAATCTACTCGGTCAGTGATGGCGCAGTCAGTGGCATCCGCCGTGTCTTCTTGAGCCAAAAGATCGATGCCAATGGCCATGTCACCACTTTGCACTACGATGCCAGCTTGAGATTGGTCACAATCATCGATGCCTTGGGACAAGCCACGGTGTTAGCCTATGAACACCCAGCAGACGAAAAACTGATCACCCAAGTCACCGACCCTTTCGAGCGGAAAACCATCCTCGAATACGATGCCAGAGGACGCCTCATCAGCATCACCGATCCTGTCGGTATGGTTTCTGCCTTCACCTACGACAGCGGTGACTTCATCACCGCCATGCACACCCCCTATGGCAAAACCACCTTTAGCTATCATGGCAACGGGACCTCACGGACCCTGGTCATCACCGACCCCATGGGGGAACAGGAACGGGTGGAATATGGTCAGGCCCTGGGTATTTCCCGCTATGTCAACGACGTTCCCAAAGGGGATATTCTGACCAATCATAAATGGCACGACTTCCGCAACACCGCCTATTGGGACAAACAGACCTACAGGGACTATGGCCGCGACATCACCAAGGCCGAAGTATCCCACTGGCTGCATACCCAAGCCAACAAGACCAGTGGCCTGCTCGAGACCTTTAAAAAACCCTTGGAAAACCGTATCTGGTACAACTACCCGGGTCAGACCCTGCCAAATTGGGAAAACAATCTCACCCAGGACAAGCATAGCCGTATCGGCCGGGTGTTAGACGACGGCTCTTCCCAGGTCTTCACCCGGAAGTTCAACGACTACGGCAAACTGACCTATCAGGAGGATCCGCTGGGTCATTACGTCAAATACCGCTATGCCGACAATCAGATCGATTTGCTGCAGATCATCCGCTTACGCAATGGCAGCGAGGAAACTGTCGCCACATTCAATTGGGATGGCAGACACAATCTACTCAGCACCACCGATGGCCTAGGCCATACGACCAGCTATTCTTATAACGAGGCAGGTCAGCTTTTGACCCAAACCAACTCCCTGGGTCACGTGACCCGATATGAATACGATCGAAAGGGATATCTGGCTCGGGTGACCTATCCGACCGGTAAGACCGAACAATTCAGCTACGATTCCGTGGGAAGACTAGCTTCCTATACGGATACACAGGGACATACCCGATTCCACACCTATGATGCGCTCAACCGGCCGGTACGTATCATGTACCAAGATGGTTCTTTTATCGAAATCACCTGGGATAAATTAGATATTGCGCAAGTCAAAGACCGATTGGGAAGAGTCACCCACTATGAATATGATGCGCTGGGCCGAAAAATCGGCAAGATCGATCCACTGGGCCGAGAAACTCACTACACCTACGACGCCAGTAGCCGGTTATTGTCCGTCACCGATCCCCTGGGCCAGGTCACCCGCTATGAATACGATCTCCAGGGTCGCAAGACTGCCAAAATCGATGCTGAGGGTCACCGCACTGAATATCATTATGAACGCACCACATCCCGGCTCGCACAGGTGATGGATGCCGAAGGAGGCACTACCGACTTTATCTATGATCTGGCCAATCGGCTAATTGCAGTAACCGATCCCAGCCACCATCGAACCGACTATACATTGGACGAAGTAGGCAACGTTCTTGAACGAATCAGTCCAGATAGCGGCATCACCCTCTACCGTTACGATGTCATGGGCCTATTGGCCCAAAAGACCGATGCCCGGGGGATGACAGCAGATTACAACTATGATGCCTTGAACCGGCTGCAGCAAATCCGTTATCCAGACAGCCGCTATGACATCGAATTCAGCTATGATGGCACCGGCCTCGGAGCAGATGTATCGCCCGAGAGACGAATGGCGGCGATAGGAAAGCTTACCGGGATGCGCGATCCCAGCGGCCATACCCTGTGGTACTACAACCTTCAGGGAGACATCGAAAAGATCGATACTGTCTTTCTCGATCTTGGCAGAACGCCCTATTCCCAACACTTCGAATACGACTACGGATACGAACCGGGCAAAGGCAGGCTGATCAGCTATCGATATCCGAACGGACAGGTTTTTCAGTATCACTATGACACCCATGGCCGGGTGAACGGCATTGACAGCATATCATCAGGAGCTAATACTCCTGTAGTGTCCGGAGTTACCTATCATCCCACAGCGGCTGACGGCATTTCAGGGTTCACCTATGGGAATGGCCTGAGCTACCAGCGTCAAGTAGATGCTCTGGGGAGAATAGCCGAACTCAAAATCGGCAAGGTATTGCACCGCCAATGGCGCTATACACCTGCAGGCAACATCGCCGCAATAGAGGATCTGCAAGACCCCAACAAAAGCTGGCACTATGGCTTTGACGCCCTACACCGGCTGACAGATGCCAAAGGTCCCGCTCATTGGTCTTATCAATATGATGCCAACGGTAACCGGCTGCGAAAGAATAGCGCCCTCTACACCCTTGATACAGACAGCAACCGGTTGTTGGAAATTGCAGAAGGCAACGAAATCCTCCAGTTCCAATACGACGAAAGCGGCAACCGTGTGATGCGGACCAGCAATCTTAACGATATCTTCAACTTCGAATACGATCCTCAAAATCGGCTGGAGCAAGTATTCGACAGCACTGGTGAATTGGCCAGCTACCAATACAACGGCCTGGGACAACGAGTAATCAAAGCCACTGCGCAAGGAGTCGAATACAGCCTATACAACCCCAAGGGGCAACGCATCACCGTATTGGACGATGACGGGGCACTGAAATCCAACACATTCTATTGGAACGGTCAGCCAATAGCCCGCTACGATGAGAGGTACCGGTTTACCTCCCGCCATAAACAAAGGCCTGCTGTCCTGATAGTCGATCCGGCAAGACACCACCTTCAGCTGACCCGCTACGATGGCAGCATCCTGAATGTGGTGATCGATGATCATCTATGGAAAGTGGTCGAAACCAGGAAAGGCTCCATCTATTACTTTTCCATCGGCAAAGGGGTCAACAAACGCCTCAAAGGCTGGATTCATATGCGCCGAGGTAAATTTGGAATGGCACACCTGGTCGACAAAACCCAAGGGCGCCCCAAGGTATACCACCTTGGCGGTGGAAGGGTAATGGTTGTCTATTTTTACCACCTGGACCATCTGGGCACACCCCAGCTCATGACCGACCAGAATCAGACTGTGGTCTGGCAGGCAAACTATGACCCTTTTGGGAAAACCACCCTGTTGTCAGAGGTGATCAGAAACGATCTACGCTTCCCTGGGCAATATAATGACCAGGAAACTGGACTGAATTACAACTGGTTTAGGTATTATGATACTGAGACAGGGAGTTATATAAAGACTGATCCTCTAGGGATTATTGGGGGCGGACTCAATAGCTATATTTATGCAAATGCAAATCCACTATTTGTTATTGATCCATATGGATTGTACTGTCTAACTCAAGATCAGATTGATGCTATTGCTTCTGGTATTGGCGGTGGAACAGGCGGGCTTATTTCTGGTGTGATAACTGGCGCTATAGTAGGAGGAATTCCTGGTGCTGTTGTCATGGGCTTAACCGGTGCAATTAGAGGAGCCGGAGCAGGTACAGCAACAGCGATAGCTATTCAGCAAGCCGGGGTTTTAGGTGGTGCCAGCACCGCCGCTTTTGCTGAGAATGATCGTTTACAAGGAAAAGCACGCGCAGGAATAGGAATGGCAGTTGGTGCTGTCATTGAGGATTTCCTTGGAAGTGGTACTACAGCATCGGCTTTAAGTGGGGCAATAGGTGGAGCTATTGGTGTAGATCCAGTAACAGGAGCCATTGGTGGAGCGGCAGGGGGGCTAGTAGGTTCTATCACAGCTAATATACTTGCTGTAGGAAATGATTGTAAAGAAGAGTGTGAAAAATGAGTATTTTGAAAAATACTATACGAGCAAAATGTCCTGTTTGTGGTTACAAATTTCCATTGCTAAATCGGATTTTTATGAATACAGTGAGAGGCCATATATGTCCAAAATGTGGCTCTGTTCTCGTACAAAGCACGATATCAATTGCCACACAGTATATTTTGCTTTTTTTGAGCATAATATTATTTATAAGCTTCATTAAAAATTGCTTTTCTTATAATGAATATTGTTATTATTTTATTTATTGGGTTACTAGTTTTTTCCTACTTGTTATTGTCAAATTACGAACAAAGTTACTTGCTTCAGGCCATCCATATAAAAAATGCCCCTAAAGAATCTCTGAACAGGCCCCCAAATCCGCGATATTAACCCGGCAGTAATTTATCGTACATATCTCAAGCGGCATAACGGATGTTTTCAACCTCGAAATACTTCCGCACTCTTTCCGGCTGCTTTTGGATCGATCGCAAATGGGAAATCACCTTGCGTTTGAGATGGGCACCATCCCATTTGCGCCAACTTAAGCGCCCAAGGTGTTGATTTATGGAGGAAGTGACGGCATGATCGCGGCTTTTTCAACGACCAAATTGAAGGAGCCTTGGATGTCGCCACTTCCTGAAACGGTTGATATCGCATTTGAACAATTCGTGCAAGAGTTGCCTGAAGACTTTGAGGCAATGGCCTATGAATTTCGGGCTTTTGCCCGCAGCCGCAAGATCAAAAGTCCCCTGCAGTTACTTCAAGTGGTGATGCTGTATTGTGGGGTGGATCTGAGTCTCAGAGGAGCCGCCGGCATCGTGACGCTTTTGGAAGAGCGGATGACCGACACGGCGATCCACAAGCGGCTGAAGGCCTGTGGCCCTTGGCTGAAGGCGATGTGCCAACATCTGCATGAGGAACGGACGGAAGGATTGAATGAAGGCCACCTGCGTTTTTTGATTGTGGATGGCAGTACGGTTCAGGTGCCTGGTGCGGAAGGGATCAGCT
>JALVSV010000125.1 GCA_027024125.1 Methylothermaceae bacterium
GGTGACTGCCGTTGGGTGTTTGGAAAACAAACGTTGATAACGTGTGCTTGCTTTTAAGGGGTCATCCATGGCGAAAAGCCCGCCAATCACCGCGAGAAGATCGGCTCCTGCCTCGATCAGTTCCCTGCCGTTGTCAGGGGTAATTCCGCCAATGGCGACGATGGGGCATCTCAGGACTTTGCGCGCCTTGGGCAATATCGAGATGGGGGCGGGTGTCGCGTGTGGTTTGCTCTTTGAAGGAAAAAAGGATCCGAAAGCCACATAGGTTGCCCCCCTTGCTTCGGCTTCCCGGGCCCGTTGTAGATCACCATAGCATGACACGCCGACGATCGCGTCTTTTCCCAGCCGAACGATGGCTTCCTCAAGATCGGCATCGTCTCTGCCGAGATGGACGCCATCGGCCTCAATTTCATAGGCCAGCTCGATATTGTCATTGACGAGGAAAGGGACACCGAATTGGTGGCAGAGGTCCAATAGGCACTTGGCGCCATTGATATCGACCCGATGGTGTTTGTCCCGTAGTTGAACGATCTGTGCTCCACCGGCCAGGACCTGGGTTATCTGTGACCTCAGGGTTGGCAAATCCTCAATTTCACCTGTGACGGCATACAGTCCCCGGGATGGAAAGGGTAACAAGGGCATGGATTCAACTCCAGAACAAGTGATAGGGGATGGGCTGGCCTCTGCCGGGACGGAAACCGTATTTGATTGCATTCCAGGTGTATTGCTGAGCCTTGCGGGTGGCCTCCTCCAAGGGGAGTCCCAAGGCTAACAGGGCGGTCATGGAAGAGGCAAGGGTACATCCCGAGCCGTGGGCTCCGTGGGGGAGCCTTTCCCAACTGAAGGTCTTCACATTCTTGCCGCTATACAGGGTGTTGTAAACCAGTGGCGTCGCCTCATCTCCACCCGTGAGGAGAACGGCCTGACACCCTGTGGACATCATTCGCTCGATTGCAACGGCCGTGTCGGTGTTTTCTCCCAGAAGCCTGGCCTCATGGTGGTTTGGGGTCACGATGGTCGTCAGCGGTAGAAGTTCGCTTCGAATGACCTCGATCAGTTTCTGGTCCGCCAGGGAATTTCCTCCGCCTGAGCGCAGCACTGGGTCGAGAACCACGATCTCCGTGGATAGATTTTCTAACACAGTGGCCACACACTGCGCGATGGCAGCCGAACCCAGCAATCCTATCTTGATGGCGCGAACGGGAATGTCAGCAAGCAGTACTTCCAACTGTTCGCTGAAGACGTCCGGCGGCTGAGGATAGATGTGCCTGACATCGCCGGTGTCTTGAGAGGTCAGGCACGTGATGACAGTGCAGGGATAGCATCCTTGGCTGAGGATGGCTTGGATGTCTGCCTGAATGCCTGCACCTCCGGTTGGATCATGGCCTGATATCGACAGGACTGGAATAGGTGGGTTCAATATGGATGCCCCTGGAAAACGGGCTGATTAGACTAAACTTGGGTTAAGAAGGATTTTAGCCGTATGGCCGGTTATCGTGGAAGATAATTATAACAATCTGCTTGGTGTCATCAGAGATTTCTGTCTGTTGGTTGATCATGTAGAGGGATATCGGCGGGGCATATGGTTGCTCGAAATGGAACAATTGTTGCCACAGATTGCAGATGGAATGTCAAGACTGAAAATGGAGGTCGAATACAGTTTTTTCGTCTTGCCCGATCTGGAATACCGTTTTCGCATGTATACCCGCCTCAAAAGTTTCCTTGGTGATCTCCATGATTATGTGCTGGCTGGAGATGGCGACGAATCCGATGAAAGAAGCGGTAGTCTGGCCGACGACTTTACCGATATCTATTTCGAATTAAGCCGGGGGTTGGATCTGCTGGATGCAGATCCAACCGACCCAACGCCTGCCTTGACCTTGTGGCATACAGGACATGTTCTGCACTGGCATCAACACGTCGATGATGCTCTGAAGCGGTTGTATGAACTGGGTGCAATGGGTCTGCTGGGATAGAGTTTTTGTATTAATAGAGTTGAGAACAATTATCATTTGCCTTACAA
>JALVSV010000126.1 GCA_027024125.1 Methylothermaceae bacterium
AACTGTTACACCGCGATTACGGGTTGTTCCGCTTCCAGATCCTGTGCAATCAAGTACGCACCGATGGGCAGGGACGCGTGCTGTTCGAGAAGTTGTATCGGGTCACTGAGCGTTATCTCGACGTGACCCTCAATTATTTCGGCGCGGTACCCAACGACGAAGCGGTCCGAAAAGCGGTGCAAATGCAGCGTCCGGTGGTGACAGCTTTTCCCGACAGTCCCGCAGCAGTGGCGATACGGTCGTTGGCGCGCAAGGTGGAATGCTGGCCGATGCACGAGGTGCCATCCGGACAATTGGAATTCTTCGTCGAGCGGATGCTTGAATACAGTACGGGGGAGTGGGCGTGAGCGGAGCGACGGCATATGCGGAAATTCAGACGCTGGATTTCGAGCGTGTGGTGGCCGATTACGCCACCCTGGTGCAGCGTATTGCCCATCATCTCAAAGGAAGATTGCCTGCCAGCGTGCAGTTGGACGACTTGATCCAGGCGGGCATGGTGGGTCTTCTTGAAGCGTCGAGACATTATGATGCCGGGCAGGGTGCCAGTTTCGAGACCTATGCCGGGATCAGGATCCGCGGCGCCATGTTGGATGAGGTCCGCCGTTACGACTGGACTCCCCGTTCGGTCCATCGCAAGGCCCGGGAAGTGACCGAAGCGATGTATCGGATCGAACGCCGTACCGGCAGGGATGCCAGGGATACGGAGGTGGCAGCAGAACTGGGTGTGAGCATGGAGGAATACCATCGTATCCTTCAGGACTCTGTCGGATGCAGGCTCTTCAGTGTCGAGGATCTCTCTGAACAGGGGGAATCTTTTCTGGAGCCGGCATCCGAGGGGGAGGGTGAACCTGTCGACCATCTGACCCAGGATGCCTTCAAGCAAGCATTGGCCGACGCCATCGCAGGGCTTCCCGAACGTGAACGTCTGGTGATCTCCCTCTATTACGAGGAAGAGATGAACCTCCGTGAGATAGGACAGGTCATCGGGGTCAGTGAATCGCGCATCTGTCAGATCAACAGTCAGGCCATGTTGAGGCTGCGCGCACGCATGCGAGACTGGCTCGCCAACTGAATGGTGGATCAGCGACTATATTTATGGATAGGCAAGTTTAACTGATCGCAGAGGTTAGGTTTTGGACAAGGGCATGAAAATTCTGGTGGTCGATGATTTCTCGACCATGCGCAGGATCATCAAGAACCTGTTGCGTGAACTCGGTTTGACCAACGTGTCAGAAGCCGACGATGGCAATACGGCACTCCCGAAATTGCGGTCGGGGGATTTCGATCTGCTGATCACCGATTGGAACATGCCGGGAATGACGGGTATCGATCTTCTCAGGGCTGTCCGCGAGGACGAAAACCTGGCCCATCTACCCGTGCTGATGGTCACCGCTGAAGCCCGAAGGGACCAGATCATCGCCGCTGCCCAGGCCGGGGTCAACGGCTATATCATCAAGCCATTCACGGCAGGCACTTTGAAGGAGAAGCTGGAAAAGATCTTCGAACGTCTGGAAGCCTGAGGAGCGTCATCATGGATGTGGTAGCAGAAAAACTGGACGAATCCATGGCGGCGAGATTGTCCCGGGCCAGAGCGCTGGTCATCGCCTTGGAGCAGGGTGACGAGGAGCAGGCCGACCGCATACTCGATGAAATTGGTGAAGTGAGGCAAAGCATGCTGTTCCAGCAGATAGGCAGGCTGACCCGGCAACTGCACGATGCGATCAGTGGCTTCACGGCTGACTCCAAACTGCTCCATCTGACCCGAAGCGAGATTCCAGATGCCCGTGAGCGACTCAATTACGTTATCGAAATGACCGAAAGTGCAGCCAATATCACCCTGGGCGTGGTGGAAGAGGTGCTTCCCATGATCACCGAGCTGTCTGGCAAAACCGCTTCGTTGAGTCAGCGTTGGGACCGCTTTCTGCAACGGGAAATGCCTTATCAGGAGTTCCGGGTGTTGAGTCGTGACATCACAGCCTTCCTCAACGATCTCGATGTTGGGCTGACCAAGGTCCAGGGAC
>JALVSV010000127.1 GCA_027024125.1 Methylothermaceae bacterium
AAAAGGTGGTCTGCTTCGAAAAACGCCGTGAATACTTCCCTGTAGGCTCCACGCCGGCTTCCCTGCCGGCGAAGCTTTCGAAGCAGACCACCCGCCCCTTTACTCAATCCCTTACGTGTTTAGATGACGTGGTGCTGATCTAACCTTAGGGTTAGGTTACTCTTGGAAGGTTCGTATGGCAAGATTTTCTGGTCGTGTCCCCGGGATCGGAGGATGCGGAACCCAGTTTTGAGGGAGGGTTTTGGGAAAAAAGATGTGTTTCGTGTCCGTGATCTGAAACGTAGCACGAGAGCACCTCTACCGGTCGAGATAGCAGAACGGCATTGGTAGTGATGCTACCAGCTCACGGTCTGATCAAATTCGTGACGCACTTCCCTATGCCTCACCCTACGGGCGGCTTTCAACCGTGCAAATCGGCTCTCCTGCCGATTTGTCAAATTCCGGGATGGGTCCGGTTTCTTCCGGTTCATTGAGAGGTGTTTGATCAAAATCCGCCAACCACTCGGGTGGTGCGCTGGCAGGGGCGATGCGAGGCGGAGTGGCCGGTTCCCCAATATGAATCAGGAACCGCTGAATGGGATCAGCCCCGGTAAGGAAGGCAACGACCTTTAACTCACCGCCACATTGAGGACAAACAAGAGGAAAGACCTCGTAGATCCTTGCAATCAGCATGGCTCAGAGGGAGGCGGCATAGGAGGGGGTTTGGATCCGGCTTTCGGGAGACCTTCCTCTGTAACCGGCGATTTATCGGTCGTGGTGACTTCACCCCTTATAGGCAATCCAGCATAAGCCGTCACGGCCGCGCAGCGGGGTGTTCGGCGCCAGGACGCCGTGATATCGTTGGCGATGCTTGCGCAGCGGTGGTATCAGTACAGCGAGCTTATCCAAAAACTCCAGGGGAGTGAGAAAGAGAACGGTTTGCCCATCGGGCCTGGGTTTTGGGAACCGGTAAACCAGCCGTTCATCCTACTCGATCCACTGCAGCCGCTTGCTGGCAAAGATGGGTCGGGCGCAGTATCGGAACAAGCGTTCCAACCCGGCACGGTCCCAGGCGGAAACAGTGACATCGGCGTTCAGTGGAAATCCACCCTCATGCCTCCACTGGCGCATCGTGTCCACGTCTTCCGGCGAAAGCAGCGCTCGCCGCTTGAACAGACGCAATACCCGCTGTCTGACCTCGGCCTGCACCTTGGCGATGGCTTCACGGCTTATGATCGCTTGGTCAAACCGCAGCGCTCCCTCTCCGGCACTGAACACCCCATCAATTACGTAGCAATGGAAGTGGATGTTTCCATTGAGCGCCGAACCAAACCGATGAACAAAGGTGACCGCACCCGGACGGGCTTGTTCCGGTGCCGCCGGGCAGCACGTGTGAAGTGCCTTTTCCATATAGCTGAGAAAAATCCGCAACACCCCAATGAGCAGGTCAGCATCATGGGCCAGAAAATACCGCAGCCGTTTTGGCAACGACAACACCCACTGACGTACCGGGACTTTCGGAAAGACCTCATCGACCAAGTGGGCGGCTGTCTCCACCATGCGTCGTGTATTTCAGGAGGGACAGACCCCTCGGCCCTTGCAGGAGAAGGCGATGAGAAAATCGTAACCGCAGTCAGCGCATCGTGTCCGGGCAAAGCCATGGGCCAGAATGCCACACTCCAGATATTTGCGGAAATCCTGTGGCCACCCGATATCTGGAACGTCTCCTCGATATCCCGGTTCGGTACATATCGCCAGGTGCCATTAGTCCACTCCCCCCCGCCATTACGCTGTTGACGTTTCGGCGGCAACATATACAGGGCAATGTTCCGTTCTTTGCAGGTCCGCTCGAAATCAGCCCGGAACTGTGAACCCCCATTCACCTGGATGGCCCGGATCGGAAGCGGGCATTACTCCTGAAGTTGATTCAGGAAGTCCGCTGCATAGCCGCTGCGCACCCGGCTGTCGACCTGGCTCCCGCTCCAGCGCCAAACGGCATCACAGGCCGTGACGTGGTCCACCGGCCCCCCGGCACCAGACG
>JALVSV010000128.1 GCA_027024125.1 Methylothermaceae bacterium
GTCTTTTTGCGCCTGTTGAAAATGCTTGTCGTGCCTCTCGTCATGTCCAGTGTGATGGCAGGAATCATCGGCCTGGGTGACGTACGTAAACTGGGTCGTCCAGGTGGCGTTGCCGTCGGGTATTATTTCGTCACCACCTTGTTGGCTGTGATCGTTGGAATCGTCCTGGTCAATTTGATCGAGCCTGGGGCAGGGAATGCAAACCGTGAGGCGTTGGAGCAGATGACGCATTCCGAGGGTATCGTCTCTGCCAAGGAAGTTGGGATTGCTACGATCCTGAAAAATCTGCTGCTGATGCTGGTCACCGATAACCTGTTTGCAGCCATGGCCCATGCAGATCTGTTGCCCTTGATCGTCTTTTCCATTCTATTTGCCGGTGTCCTCTCCATTCTGGGGGAGAAAACCTCCATTGTGACGACTTTTATTGTCCAGATCAACGAGGGATTTCTGGCGTTCATCATGGGGCTGATGAAATTGGCCCCCTTGGGGATTTTTTGTTTGGTCGCAGCCCGCTTCGGTGAGGCTCAGGCCGAAGGTGAGTTTCTCGAGACCTTACGTCAGACCGGCGGTTATGTGATGACCGTATTACTGGGTCTGGGGATTCATGCGTTTTTGACTCTGGCGGCCATCCTATGGTTCTTCGCCAGAAGAAATCCTTATCGGCTGATGGGTCAGATGTCACCAGCATTGCTCACTGCCTTTTCTACCGCGAGCTCGTCGGCCACTTTGCCGATCACCATGGAGTGTGCGGTGGATCGTGCCAGAATTTCGCGCGAGTCGGTGGAGTTCGTGCTGCCCCTGGGAGCGACTGTCAATATGGATGGTACGGCGTTGTATGAGGCGGTGGCGGCGATCTTCATCGCCCAAGTGCTGGGGCTGGAATTGAGTCTGTTGCAGCAGGCGACTGTTGCCGTCACGGCGACGCTGGCAGCCATCGGCGCTGCCGGGATACCGGAAGCCGGTCTTGTGACCATGGTGATCGTGCTCAATGCTGTGGGTCTGCCGGTGGAATACATCGGCATTTTGCTTTCGGTGGATTGGTTGCTGGATCGGTTTCGAACCGCTGTAAACGTCTGGGGAGACAGTGTGGGCAGTGTCATTGTGGAAAGGGTAATCCCAAACGGTCAGACGGACAGCAGCAGCCATTCGTAGCCGATCAGTCCGGCATAACCGAAAAACAACACTGGCATTATTTTTCGTACCGGTATTCCCAGTACCTGGTAGTTGACATGGAAAAGAATGAAGATCACCGCCCCAGCCGTTGCCAGGTATTTGACATAGAAGAAAAAAGGAACGCTGATTCCCAGAAGAAAGGCCATCACCGGATTGATCTCAATGCCGCCGTTGTCGAGGATTTGCAGGGTCAGTAGTGCGTCGATACTGCAGAATCCAACGATCCCGCAGGCCCATAGCAACAAGCGATGATCTTCGTAGATGTCCACATAGTGAGGGTTGCCACGCTCATTCTGGCGTCGTGGCTGTCGGCGCCTGCCTTTTGATAACGCATACCATAAGGTCTTCAGACTAAAATCACGGCGATCGGGTTTGAGGCGGTTGTCTGTTGACATCTGCGGGCCGAAAAGGATTGTCGCTATTATTCCTTCCAGTATAGACGCCTTATTTCCTGATGGGATTCACCAGGATGACCAAGGCTCGGCTTTCGACATTCAGGCTGTCATGGTCGGTGAGCTCGGGTTCCGATCCCGGTTCATGGATGTCATCCGGCGATGGTGCCGAGGTGTTTACCGCTAGCAGCCATTTTCCACCCCCAGGGGTGGGAGGCAGGGTAAACCTGACAGGTTCCGCATTTGCGTTGAAGAACATGCACAAATGCGAGTGATCGGGATCGTCTGGGAAGATATACAGTCCAAGCGCTTGGCCATTGCTCCAATCGGGTGGGGCCCCTTTAGGACCAAACCATTCGATTTCATCGGGCTGGTAGAAATCTTCCTTGCTCAGGAGCGGATGGGCCCGGCGAAAGCGGATCAATTGCTGGACGAACCTGACCAGTTCGGTGTTTTTTTTCATCAGTCGCCAGTCGTACCAGGAAATCTCGTTGTCTTGGCAGTAGGCGTTGTTGTTGCCCTGTTGAGTGCGGCGGAACTCGTCACCGCCCAGTAGCATGGGAATACCCCGGGAGATAAACAGCGTGGCGAGCATGTTTTTTATTTGCCGCAACCGGACCGCCTCGATGGCGGGATCGTCGGTCGGTCCTTCGACGCCATAATTGCAGCTGTAGTTTTCATTGCTGCCGTCGCGGTTGTCTTCGCCGTTGGCCTCGTTGTGCTTGTGTTCGTAACTGACCAGATCGTTGAGGGTGAATCCATCATGACTGGTGATGAAGTTGATGCTGTTGACCGGGGTCTTGCCGCTGTGCTGATACAGGTCCGCACTGCCGCACAACCGGGTGGCAAAAGGTCCGAGCATGCCGTGGTCGCCGCGCCAGAACCGGCGTACGTCATCACGGTATTGACCATTCCATTCAGACCAGCGTTCTCCGGGAAACAGGCCAACCTGGTAGGCGCCGCCGGCATCCCAGGCTTCGGCGATGAGTTTCACCCCCCGCAGGATCGGGTCTTCTGCGATTGCTTCCAGCAGGGGGGGGTTGGGGATAAGTCGTCCCGAACGGTCACGACCCAGTATCGAAGCAAGATCGAAACGGAACCCGTCCACGTGCATTTCGGTGACCCAGTATCTGAGACATTCGAGAATATAGTTGCGTACCACCGGATGGTTGCAGTTGAGCGTATTGCCACAACCGGAATAATTGACGTAGTGGCCTCTGTCTTCTTCCTTGAGCAGATAGTAGATGGGATTGTCCAGTCCCTTGAAATTCAGGATCGGCCCCTGCTCGTTCCCTTCCGCAGTGTGGTTGAAGACCACGTCGAGCAGAACTTCGATACCCGCTTCGTGCAAGGCCTTGACCATGGTCTTGAATTCCGGCAGTTGGCAGCCGATTTCACGTCCCGTGCTGTATTGGGCGTGGGGGGCGAAGAAGGAAACAGTGCTATAGCCCCAGTAGTTGACCAGGGTTTCTCCAGTAAAGGGGTTCTTGCGATCCAGTTCGTTGGGATTGAACTGATGTACCGGCATCAGTTCCAATGTGGTGATTCCAAGCTCTTTGAAATAAGGGATTTTTTCGATTACCCCCAAATACGTACCGGGGTAATGGGCACAGGACGATGGATGGATGCTGAGACCACGTACATGGGTTTCATAGATGACCGTCTGTTGCCAGGGGACCTTGGGGTGGGCGTCGCTTTGCCAGTCGAATTCCTCCTCCGCAGGGATCAGGCCCTTGACGTGATATTGGGCCCTGGGGATTTTCTCTCCGGGATGTGTCTCCAACCAACTGTCGCAAAGGATCGAGAAATCCCAATGATCCACCCCGGTCAGAGCGAGCACATAGGGGTCGAGAAGGGCCCGTTGAGGGTTGAACCGGTGGCCCTGGGCCGGGTCGAGCGGTCCATCGGCCTGAAAGACATAAAACAAACCAGGTCTGGCACCGCGCACATAGACGTGCCAGATGTCTCCGGTTCGCTGGGTATCCGGGTCGAGTTCAAAGCACCAGGTGGGATCCAGGGCTTTGGAATCGTCGAATAGCAGCAACCACATGCGGGTTGCATGGCGACTGAATACCGCGAAGTTGATGCCACCATCAAAGCTGTGCGTTCCCAGGGGTAAAGGCCGCCCCCGGCTGACTGTCAGAGCCCTTTCCATAGCGTTTACATGTATGCTTAGGTAAATAATACTTTACCATCAAACTGGGCTAAAATAACCAGTTCGTCGAATTATGGAAGGAATCCCCATGCCATCCCAAGGCCGCAAAATGCTAGTCACCAGTGCATTGCCCTATGCCAATGGCCCGATTCATCTGGGTCATCTGGTCGAATACATCCAGACGGATGTCTGGGTCAGATTTCAGAAAATGCGGGGCGCAGAGTGCTGGTATGTGTGTGCCGACGATACCCACGGGACGCCGATCATGCTCAAGGCCGAGCAGGAAGGCACGACACCTGAAGCGTTGATCGGGCGGATCGGGAGCGAACACCGGGCGGATTTTGCTGAATTCGGGATCGGATTCGACTGTTATTACAGTACTCACAGCGAGGAAAACCGCGAATTGGCTGGTGAGATCTATCACCGCTTGAAGGACAGGGGCTATATCGAAGCACGGACGATCACTCAGCTTTACGATCCGGTCAAGAAAATGTTTCTCCCCGATCGTTTCATCAAGGGAGAGTGCCCCAAGTGCGGGGCCAAGGATCAATATGGCGACAGTTGTGAAGTGTGTGGTGCCACCTATTCCCCCACTGAACTGAAGAATCCGGTGTCGGCCGTCTCAGGTGCAATACCGGTAGAGAGGGAGACTGAACACTTCTTCTTCAAATTGTCCTCGTTTGACGGGTTCCTCAAGGACTGGGTACATCAAAAAGGCCACCTGCAACCAGAGGTGGCCCACAAGGTGGACGAATGGCTCGAAACCGGGCTGCGTGAATGGGACATTACCCGCGATCCGCCTTATTTCGGCTTCGAGATTCCGGATGCCCCAGGTAAATATTTTTACGTCTGGCTCGATGCGCCAATTGGCTATATGGCCAGTTTCAAACATCTGTGCCAGCAAAAGGGTCTTGATTTCGAAGCCTGGTGGGGGGAGGGAAGTGACAGTGAACTGTACCATTTCATAGGCAAGGACATCATCTATTTCCATGCCCTGTTTTGGCCCGCCATGCTCCACGGGGCGGGGTTCCGTACCCCCAGTGCGGTCTATGCTCACGGTTTTCTGACCGTGAACGGCGAAAAGATGTCCAAATCCCGAGGCACCTTCATCAAGGCGCGCACTTATCTCCAGCATCTCGATCCCCAGTACCTGCGCTACTATTTCGCCGCCAAGTTGGGATCGGGCGTCGAGGACATCGACCTCAGCTTCGAGGATTTCACTCAAAGGGTCAATGCCGATCTGGTGGGCAAGGTGGTTAACATTGCCAGCCGGACTTCCAGTTTCATCCGCAAACGTTTTTCCAACAAGCTGGCTGGCCAGTTGCCCGACAGGGACTTGTTCCAACGTTTTTTGATGGCATCGGAAGAAATCGCAGGGCTGTACGAGGCACGCGAATTCGGTAAGGCAATGCGAGAGATCATGGCCCTGGCCGATGTGGCCAATCAGTTCATCGATGAGCACAAGCCGTGGGTGATTGCCAAAGAACCGGGCCGGGAAACTGAACTACAGGCAATTTGTACCCAGGGTCTGAACCTGTTTCGTCTGCTGGTGGCCTACCTCAAACCGGTATTACCCAAACTGGCAGCCCAGTCCGAGACGCTTTTGGCGATTGAACCTGATCAATGGCCTGACCTTGAAACCCAGCCATTGCTCAATCACAAAATCAATGATTTCAAGCCCTTGCTGCAACGGGTGGATCCAGACAAAATCACGGCAATGATGGATGCCTCGAAGGAGAGTCTGGCGTCTCAGCCACAAGGAGCCTTGGCTGCAGAGCCAATTGCAGAAGAAATCGAATTTGGTGATTTTGCCAAGATCGATTTGCGCATTGCCAGAATTGTCGGGGCAGAGCGTGTGGAAGGGGCCGACAAACTGCTCAAGTTGACGTTGGATCTGGGCGGTGAAAACCGGACTGTCTTCGCCGGCATCAAGTCAGCGTATGATCCTGAGAACCTGATCGGCCGGTTGACGGTGATGGTGGCCAATCTCAAGCCCCGCAAGATGCGCTTTGGTTTGTCCGAAGGCATGGTTTTGGCAGCAGGTCCTGGCGGCAAGGAACTGTTCCTGTTGTTGCCTGACGAAGGTGCCGAGCCTGGTATGAGGGTGAAGTGAACCGGGTCAGTGCGCGTAGGTCTGATAGACCTTGAGCAGCATGTCCACTTCCCCCCGCTCAGGAATGACCCATCCCCGAATCTCCAGGTCATTCAACAATTGGCGTCCTTTTTCGTCGTTGCCCATTTGAGTCAGGGATGATTGCAGCTTGTTTTGCAATGCTTTGTCCAAATAGGGTGCGGCGCAGAAGAGATAGGCGGCCAATTCGGTCTGGCTCTGGTCCACGACCCGAAGTTGCCTGCGGCTCAAAGAAGAGAGCCCTTCGAAGGTTTTAAGTGACATCATGATGCAATCGACGCGGCGGCGGATCAGAAACTGCACCGCCTTGATGTCGTTGCCGCTTTCATGGAATTGGAAGAGATCGGAATTGAGACCCTTTTCGTCACAGAGAAAGCGCCCTAGTAAGTAAGTGAAAGTGTTTTTGCTCGCTACGGCGACTTTGGGGGTAGTGATGTCTGCCAGCGGGCGTTCGTCCTCGCTATGGGTCAGGATCACCACTTCGTCTGTCTCGCCATCGGGTTTG
>JALVSV010000129.1 GCA_027024125.1 Methylothermaceae bacterium
CGGTGCTCTGGGTCCGGGTGGCGGCTTCGCCGATGGCACGTGCCGCCAGCCAGGCGGCATAATCGCGTGGTTTCATCCAGCGCCCGGCGCGTTCTCTGAAGCGGTTCTGCAATTGCACGGCGCCCCACTGCTCGTGGGCAGGGTGCCAGGCGGTGGCGATCAAACCCTGCGAACCGGCAACTGGCCGTGGCAGCCAGGTGCGGTAGGGAAAGTAGTCGCCAAACAGGTTGGATTCGTCGGCCACCAGAAGAATGTCGTAATCCACCCCCTGGGTGAAAGTGGCAACGAGTGATTGTGCCGTGCGGCGGGCATCGTAGCCGTGGGTCCAGGATTTTTCTGCCACCAGTTTCAATCCGAAGCGTTTGGCCGTCCGTTTGAGGGCATTGGCAAACAACTTGTCCTGTTTTCGTGTGCCCGGCACCAGGAACCAGTCCTCCCAACGTTTTTTCTTGAGATACTGCCCCAGGGCATCGGCTCGCATGGCATGGCTGGGCAGGGTGTGGAGAAGGTTGGATCTGCAGGCTTCACCGCGCAGCCGGTCGTCATAGGCGCCGGCGTTGTACAATAATATCCTTTCGGAACCTTCCATGTCGGCCAGGGCTGTTATCTCATCGGCAGGCAGATTGACGATGATGTGGCGGTAGCCTTCCTTGAGGAGAAAATAGAAGGCCCGTTGTGGCGCCTCATCCCGCTCCAGAATGGCTCCCAGGAGTTTGAAGTCCTGGCCGGTGAAACGCCCGGTGGTGTTGTTGTCCTCGATCCCCAGTTTGGCTCCACGCAGGCCGATGTCAGAATAGAGTGGCTCCAGATTGGCTGTTGCCGGGCGGATATCTTCTGGTTGCTGTCCCAGAAAGGCGATGTGAACGGTCGCCGCTTCCGTTGTCAAAGAAGGGGCCAGCAGGACCAGAGATAAGAGGAATTGGAGTGGCATGAATACGCTCATGGCGGGAAATTATACTTGATCCTGGATTGGACGATGACAGGGAAAAACTCCCACGATAGACGGCACCCCCATGTTTGGCTGCTATGTGGCAACAAAGCTGGCGACAACAATCAGTTGCTTGCTTTGGCAGATGCCCTGGGATGGCCTTATGAAATCAAACGGATGGTTTACCAGCCTTATGAGCTCCTTGTCGGGCGTTTTGGAGCGACTTTGGCCGGGATCGACCGTAAACATAGCGCTGGACTTGTTCCTCCCTGGCCGGATCTGATTCTTACCGCCGGCCGTCGCAACGAACCTGTGGCGTTGTGGATTCGCGAAAAGGCAGCGAAAGCGGGGCATCGGGTCAAAATTGTCCATGTGGGCCGCCCTTGGGCGCCATTGGAACGTTTCGATTTGATCGTGACCACGCCTCAATATTTCCTTCCCGATGCAACCAATATTCTGCATCTTACCTTGCCCCTGCATCGTCTGACCCAACAGGCACTACAAACTGAGGCCCAGGCCTGGCGAGCGAAAGTCTGGGTTCCTCCCCCCTACATTGCCGTCATGGTGGGAGGAGACAGTGGTCCCTATCCCTTTGATGACAATACGGCACAAAGATTGGGCAAGGAGGCGAGTGAACTGGCAAGACAGAAAGAAGCTTCCCTGCTGGTAACCACCAGTGCCAGAACAACAGAGTCGGCGGCCGAGGCTCTCGAGCAGGCGATCGAAGTGCCGGCGCAAGTGTTTCGCTGGCGCCCGGGGGTAAAAAAAAATCCCTATCTCGGCTTTCTGGCCCTCGCGGACGAAATCATCGTCACCGGCGACAGCATGTCGATGCTGGCCGAAGCGTGTGCCACCGGCAAGCCGGTCCACATCTTCCCGTTTGGTAGCGGTCGCTATGCAATGCGGCCTGACAAACCACACTCTGCAACCGGCAGATTCTGGAGCCGTCAGCGCTTGCGTGCCTTTCGCGGAGCCCTGGCCCTGGCCCTGGCGCCGACCCGGCTAAGACGCGATATCCGCAGGATTCATCAGGCCCTGATCCGGGCGGGGCGAGCGGTTTGGCTGGGGGAAGCTGGTGCGGGGGCCAC
>JALVSV010000130.1 GCA_027024125.1 Methylothermaceae bacterium
CCTGGCCCGGAACTGCCAGCGCACCATCGTACTGGAAGCTGGAAAACTCGTGGCAGAACGATGAAAGATCTCGGGTTGGCGTGGCGTTTGCTGTGTCGTGACTGGCGGGCCGGTGAACTCGGCGTGTTGGTGTTGGCTCTGGTGATTGCGGTGACCAGTATTACTGCCATCGTTCTGGTCACCAACCGCCTGTCGCGTACGATGGTTACCCAGGCAGCCGATTTCCTGGCAGCCGATCTCGTCGTCAGGTCCCATGCGCCACTGCCATTGGAATGGTTCGGGCAGGCTGGAAAGATGGGGCTTGAAACTGCACGGACTGTCGAATTTGCCAGTGTGGTGGTGGAAGCAGACAATCTGCTTCTGGTGGGTGTGAAGGCGGTCAGTGAGGCCTATCCTCTCAGGGGCAATCTCAAAACTGCAAAGGTGTATCCGGGTGAGGAAAGGGAGGTCCGTCATCCCCCTGCGCCGGGCCGGGTCTGGGTGGGGTCGAGGGTGCTCAGTGACCTGGGGCTCGGAGTGGGGAGGCAGCTCCAGCTGGGCAATGCTTCCCTTCAGATCGAGCGTGTTCTGACCTATGAACCGGACGTGCGCGGTGGCTTTTACAGTATGGCGCCCCGGGTACTGATGCGGGTCGAGGACCTGAAATCCACTGCTATCCTGGGGCCAGGCAGCAGAGCCCATTACTATCTCTTGGCTGCTGGTGACGAGCCTGATATCAAGCGTTTCAAGTCCTGGCTCAAATCCCGGCTGGAAACGGGCCAGAAAATCCTGGACATCTACGAGGATCGCCCCGACATCGGCCGCGCCCTGAACCGGGCCGAACGTTACCTGGGGTTGGCCGGAGTGATCGTGGTTCTGATATCGGGGGTGGCGGTAGCCATGTCGAGCCGCCGTTACACCGAACGGCATTTCGATGCCGTGGCGATGCTGAAATGCCTGGGTGCCAAACAGGGCCGCATTCTGCGTTTGTTCTGTTTCCAGTTCCTGATCCTGGGGTGCGTGGCAGGTGGTCTTGGCCTGGTATTGGGCCTGGCAGCGGAGGAGGGGTTGGTGTGGTGGATGCGCTCCCTGTTGCCGGATAGGCTGGCACGACCAGAGTTCATGGCCTACGCCTCGGGTCCTTTGACCTGCCTGTTGTTGTTGGCCGGATTTTCCCTGCCCCCCCTGCTTCGGTTGCACCGGGTGCCCCCCTTGCGGGTATTGCGACGCGATGCGTTGCCAGTACCTCCCAGTGTGTGGTTGGTCTATGGGCTGGCAACCCTGGCCGTGGCTGGATTGATCTGGCGTTTCAGCGGGGACGGGGAGTTGACGCTATTGGTGCTGGGCGTTGGCGGTGCGATTCTGTTGGTGTTGGCCGCCGTGGTGATGGGGCTACTTTGGGTTTCCCGGGGTGTGGTGCGGAAACTGGGTTTGGTCTGGCGGCTTGGGTTGTGGAATCTGATCCATCAGCGCCACGCTTCGGTCGGGCAAATCCTGGCCTTCTCCGTAACCCTGGCGGCGATGTCACTGGGAACGTTGATTCAGGGCGATCTGGTGGAGTCCTGGCGCCGGCAGTTGCCGGAGAAGGCTCCCAACTATTTCGTGATCAATATCTTTCCCCAGGAATTGAAGGCGTTCAAGACTTTTCTGACCAAGGAGCTTGGGGCTGCCGTCAGTGCCTTCTATCCTGTGGTCAGGGGAAGACTGGTGGCGGTGAACGGAATCGATGCTCATCGGCTGGCCAGGCCCGACAGTCAAGGGGAAAACGCGATCAATCGGGATCTCAGCCTCACCTGGGCAGCTGAGATCCCCGTCGCCAACCGGCTGATTGCAGGGCGGTGGTGGCAATCCAACAGTTCCATCCCCCAGGTTTCAGTGGAGCAAAAGGTGGCCGAAGGCCTGGGGATCCGGGTAGGGGACCGGTTGACCTTCCTGATCGAGGGCCAACGTATCGAAGCGCAGGTGGCCAGTATTCGGACAGTCAACTGGGATTCCATGACGCCCAATTTCTATGTCATCTTCGCCCCAGGAGAC
>JALVSV010000131.1 GCA_027024125.1 Methylothermaceae bacterium
ACATATGACCGAACCAGTTATTGCCAGCAAAACCCCTTTTGCCGTGGAGGTGGAAGCGGGAGAAACCTATTACTGGTGTTCCTGCGGACGAAGCCAGTCCCAGCCCTTCTGCGATGGATCCCACAAGGGAAGTGGTTTTGCACCATTGGCATGGAAGGCTGAAAAGAGCGGGACTGTCTATTTCTGTGGCTGCAAACGCACCAAGAATCCTCCGCTTTGTGATGGCAGTCACAAACAATTGAGTCCCTGATGTGGCCCTGGAAATCGAACGCAAGTTTCTGCTCCGGAGCGACGCATGGCAACAGAACGTGTCACGGTCAGTCAGGATTCGTCAGGGATATTTGAACCAGGCCAGACAATGTTCCGTACGGGTACGCTCGGCCGAAGGCCGCGGTTGGTTGAACATCAAAAGTGCCACCATAGGCGCACAAAGGCACGAGTATGAATACGAAATCCCCTTTGCCGATGCTGAGGAAATGCTTGACAAACTATGCTTAAGACCCCTGATTGAGAAAGTGAGGCATTTTGTAAAATATGGCGATCATACGTGGGAGATCGACGTCTTCGAGGGAGACAACCAAGGATTGATGGTTGCGGAAATCGAGCTGAACGATCCAGCTGAGACATTCGACCGCCCTGCGTGGATTGGCCAGGAGGTCACGGATGATCCCCGTTATTACAATACCTGCCTGGTCCGACACCCTTACAAAGACTGGTCGCTGCCGAGTCACGGATAGAGATGATGTCTATCCGTGACTCGGCAGTAACAGCCATAGGATAGATTATTGAATTTTATTGAATTCCCCGCTCGTTGAAGTAGGGGCCATAATCGAAGTCTACTTTTGGGATATGGTTGTCCAGCCAATCCTTGACGAATTGAGTGGTATCTGGAGTCACCTCCGCTTCCCCCGCGTGGAATTTCTTCTGCAAATCGGCGCAGGTGGCTACCAGATTGTCATGTTCCGCTTTGTGGGCCTCATAACCGGGATATCCCTGTTTTTGCATTTCATCTTCCTCGGTCTGAAAATGCTTGACCACGAAGTCAATCAGGGCATCCAAGGCCGAACCGATAGCACTTCGGTCACCAGCTTTCGCTGCATCGTCCAATGTATTCAGCAAATCGAACAAATGTTGGTGCTGCTGGTCGGCGACACTCCACTTGGTTCCATATTTCTCTTCGGTCCAGGTAATCAAAGCCATAGCGTTTTCCCTCCTCGTTGTTTGTCATTATTGGGAAGGGACGACTATATCCATATTTTTTAAAAGGTTTTTGACCTGAGTCAAATTAACGGAACTTTAACTGTCAATAATATGCTGAAGTGCCTTCAGCCACCTCAAGTTTCACTGGCAGTTCATGACATATCAGGTAGGAAGGACAACCAATCTCTGGTTTCGTCTCCATACACCAGAAAGTAAGGATTGAGCACGGACGGTTTGGTATTGTAACGCAACGCTTTTCCCTGCAAATCCACAACATATCCGCCTGCCTGGGAAACCACACAATGGGCGGCAGCAGTGTCCCATTCGGATGTCGGTCCCAGCCGTGGATAGAGGTCTGCCACCCCTTCCGCTACCAGACAGAACTTCAATGAACTACCGATGGAGATCAATTCATACTCCCCATTGAGTTTTTGCAGATATTGCGCAAAAGCAGGCGTTTGATGAGAGCGGCTTCCGACAATGACCAGTTTGGAGGGCGCAGGTTTACGTACCCTGATGGATTTGGGTGGCTCGTCTCCTTGTTGTTTGAAGGCACCCAGCCCTTCTGCAGCATAATACGTGGTATCCTGAACCGGTACGTGGACAACACCCATGATCGGTACGTGATCATGAATCAAGGCCACGTTGACGGTGAACTGACCATTGCGGTTGATGAACTCCTTGGTGCCGTCCAGGGGGTCGACCAACCAATATGTCCGCCATTCCTTACGTTCGTCGTAGGGTAGATCGCGCCCTTCTTCAGACAGTATGGGAAACGAAGGGTCCAAATTCTGCAAAACATCCATTAAACAGCGGTGGGCTGCAGTGTCAGCGGCAGTCAAGGGTGAAGCGTCATCTTTGAACTCGATATCGAATTCCGAGTCGTAGATTTTGAGAATCTTCCGTCCTGCTTTCCGGACAACCTCCAGAACCTTAGCCTGGATTTCCGCCAAGTCCGATTTTTCCATGATGTTTGAGGGCTCCTTGTTAAAACAAATTTGACCACCACGATCAACCAGTGGTTTTACGGATCTATCAACGATCAGCCAAGAGGCAGGCACATAGGCTTCACCTTTGTCCAGACAGATCCAAGCTTTCCTGAGGTGCGACTGCCAAAGAATTGGCCCAGTTGGTTTTGCAGTAGCGGTAGTATTTTACACCGGAGCTCATGAACAATACGAAACAATTAACCTTACCTTGGGATCGGATCGAGACCATTCTCCTGGATATGGATGGAACCTTGCTCGACCTCAATTTCGACAATCACTTTTGGCTTGAGTTTGTACCAATTCGATATGCCGCCAAACACGGACTCACTCTGGAGCAGGCCAAGGACGAACTGATTCCACGTTACGCTGCGCTAAGGGGTAAATTGGAATGGTACTGCCTTGATTATTGGAGCCGGGAACTTCAACTGGATCTTGCCGATCTGAAAAGAGAGATTGCAGGGTTGATCAGAACGCTTCCCCATGTGGTGGAATTTTTGCATTCCGGCCGGGCTGCCGGAAAAGCTCTGTATCTGGTCACCAACGCCCATCCTGACGCACTATCATTGAAGATGGAGCGGACCTGTCTCAATAGGTTTTTCGACCACATCATCAGCTCTCACTGGCTTGGTTTCCCCAAAGAATCACCTGAGTTTTGGCCTAGATTGCAACAGCTCCAGCCCTTTGAACCAACGCGGGCCCTGCTGATTGACGACAGCCAACCGGTATTGGATGCAGCGGCAAAGTTTGGCATAAACTATACTATTGGCATTGCAAGGCCGGACAGCAAACAGCCCTGTAAAACCATAGACGGCTTCACGACAATCGACGATTTAGGAGATCTGCTCCCGGCAAATCCATCATACCAAGCCCAAAAAACTTGAAATTCAGCCTTGATTAAGCTGAAATGTTGTAGATCGAATCGCACTTCGATGCCCCTATTCATTCCTTAACTGCCCATGTGGAGATACGCGTGAGTGATGCAATCGTTCATGTAACAGACGATAATTTCGAACAAGAAGTACTGCAGGAAAAACTACCAGTGCTGGTGGATTTCTGGGCGGAATGGTGTGGCCCCTGTAAAATGATCGCACCAATTCTCGATCAAATTGCCGAGGAGTACCAGGACCGCTTGAAAGTAGCCAAACTGAACATCGACGAAAGTCCCAAAACGCCCCAGCACTATGGTGTACGAGGCATTCCCACATTGATGCTATTCAAGGATGGTGAAGTGGAAGCCACCAAAGTCGGGGCATTGAGCAAATCCCAATTGGAAGCTTTTTTGGATCAAAACCTGTAAACCGGATCTTCCCGCCTATTCTGTCTTTACCATAGGCGGGCATTTCTCAGCATCATACCCAATCTGCTGCCACTTCTTTTCCCTCCTTCCTTTCTGGCCAGAATTGACAGATCTCTCAAACCCTTTAACAACACTGGAAAATGAATCTAACCGAACTCAAACGCAAATCCGCACCACAACTGCTTGAAATAGCAGAATCAC
Organism: Methylothermaceae bacterium; assembly: GCA_027024125.1. Classification (GTDB taxonomy): domain Bacteria; phylum Pseudomonadota; class Gammaproteobacteria; order Methylococcales; family Methylothermaceae; genus Methylohalobius. The sequence goes on from JALVSV010000131.1 coordinate 3,688, forward strand.
TTGGAATTGAAGGCGTCTCTAGAACCAGAAAACAGGATCTGATTTTTGCAATCCTGAAGAAACTGGCAAAAAACGGTGAGGATATCTATGGCGATGGAGTCCTGGAAATCCTCCAGGATGGCTTTGGCTTCCTCCGTTCCGCGGAAGGCTCATATCTGGCGGGCCCGGACGACATCTATGTATCCCCAAGCCAGATTCGACGTTTCAGCCTGCGAACCGGCGACACCAATTCCGGCAAGATCCGTCCGCCCAAGGAGAGCGAACGCTATTTCGCCATGCTCAAAGTTGAGCAAATCAATTTTGAGCCCCCGGAAGTGGCCAAACACAAGGTGGATTTCTCCAACCTGACCCCCCTGTTTCCACACGAACGATTTGTCTTGGAGCAGGGAAATGGCAGTACCGAGGACTTGACTGCCCGCGTCATCGATCTTGCCGCCCCCATCGGAAAAGGCCAGCGCGGACTCATCGTTTCCCCACCCAAAGCGGGGAAGACCATGATTCTGCAAAACATGGCCCAATCGATCGCAAGCAAACATCCAGACTGCTATCTGATTGTATTGCTGATCGATGAACGTCCTGAAGAAGTTACAGAGATGCAGAGAAGTGTGAGGGGTGAAGTCGTCTCGAGCACATTCGACGAACCGCCCACACGCCACGTCCAGGTGGCGGAAATGGTCATCGAGAAGGCCAAACGCCTGGTGGAACACAAACACGACGTAATCATCCTGCTCGATTCCATCACCCGCCTGGCAAGAGCCTACAACACGGTCATACCTTCATCTGGCAAGTTGTTGACCGGAGGGGTGGACGCCAATGCCCTGGAAAAGCCCAAGCGATTCTTTGGTGCCGCCCGCAACATAGAGGAAGGTGGCAGCCTGACAATCATCGCCACCGCACTGGTGGAAACCGGCTCGCGTATGGATGACGTGATCTACGAAGAATTCAAGGGCACCGGCAACATGGAGCTACACCTGGAGCGCAAGATTGCCGAAAAACGCATCTATCCGGCCATCAACATCAATCGCTCAGGCACCCGGCGCGAGGAATTCCTGGTCCCTCCCGACGAATTGCAGCGGGCTTGGATTCTACGTAAGATCCTTCAGCCCATGGACGAAATCGCCGCCATCGAATTCCTGCTCGACAAACTCCGTAAGACCAAGACCAATGCTGAATTTTTCGAATCCATGAAGCGAGCCTGAATCACAGGCGCCTGAATACTTTCTCGGCTGCCGCAAGGGTAGCGGTCAAAGTATCGTCGTCATGGGCATCTGAAACGAAGCCGGCTTCGAATGACGACGGCGCAAGATAAATGCCCTCTTCCAGCATTCCATGGAAGAAATTCTTGAAACGTTCCTGATCGCAGGCCATGACTTGGTCAAGGTTGGTCACCTCCTCCTGGTGGGTGAAAAACAGGCCAAACATGCCACCCACATGGTGGGTCCGAAACGGGATTCCACAACTGGCTGCTCTTTCCGTCATTCCTTTGGTCAGAAGCTGCGTTTTGGCATTGAGGCGCTGGTAGAACCCGTGCTCGCAGAGCAATTCCAGGGTGCGAAGCCCCGCAGTCAGTGCCACAGGATTGCCCGACAGGGTGCCTGCCTGATAGACGGGCCCCAAGGGGGCCAACAGCTCCATGATCTGGCGCCGGCCTCCAAAGGCACCTACAGGCATACCGCCACCAATCACCTTGCCCAGACAGGTTAAATCGGGTGTGATCTGGTAATGTTCCTGGGCACCACCCAGGGCTGCCCTGAACCCTGTCATGACCTCGTCAAAGATGAGCACAGCGCCATATCGGTCACATAAGGTTCTAAGACCCTGAAGAAAACCAGGCAAAGGAGGAACGCAGTTCATGTTGCCTGCGACCGGTTCAACAATCACACAGGCGATTTCCTCACCCAGGTCGGCGAAGACGTTCTCTACAGCCTCTATGTCGTTATATGGCAGGGTCAGTGTATGCTCTGTCGTGGATGCCGGCACACCTGGAGAACTGGGCACGCCGCAGGTCAAGGCACCCGAGCCTGCCTTGACCAGCAAAGCATCGGCATGCCCATGGTAACATCCTTCAAACTTGATGATTTTGTCCCGCCCTGTGAAACCCCGTGCCAGACGAATCGCACTCATCGTGGCTTCCGTCCCGGAATTGACCATTCGCACCATCTCCAAAGATGGCACCAACTCACACAGTTTGCGCGCCATCTGGACTTCAATTTCTGTCGGTGCACCAAAGCTCAATCCCTTCTCTACCGCCGCCAGTACCGCTTGTACCACTTCCGGATGGGCATGACCGAGTATCATGGGGCCCCAAGAAGCCACATAATCAACATAACGGCGCCCATCCACATCGTAGAGGAAAGGCCCCTTACCCCGGTCAAAAAAAACCGGTGTTCCACCCACTCCCTTGAAGGCACGTACGGGCGAATTGACTCCACCTGGAATATAACGTTGAGCCTGCTCGAAAAGAAGAGGAGATTTCATCGTTTTATTTCGCATCAAAAGAACATTCCATCCAATGGAGAAGATGCGGAAGCATATCGTCTGCGGGGCATCCTGCCTGCCCGATAAGCCTTACGCCCGGCATCGACCCCGAGTTTCATGGCTTGCGCCATCAAAACAGGATTCTTGGCTTCGGCAATGGCGGTATTCATCAACACTCCGTCACACCCCAACTCCATGGCGACAGCGGCATCCGAGGCGGTGCCCACCCCGGCATCCACCAGAATTGGCACTTTGGCGTTCTCGACGATGGTTCTGATATTGTAAGGATTGCGAACCCCAAGCCCTGAGCCAATGGGGGCTGCCAAGGGCATCACCGCGATACATCCCACCTGCTCCAGCTTCTTGGCCATGATAGGGTCGTCATTGGTGTACACCATCACCTCGAAACCTTCATCCACCAGTATTCTGGCTGCCTCCAAGGTGGCGACCACATCGGGATAAAGGGTCTTTTCATCGCCTAAGACTTCCAGTTTGACCAGTCGATGCCCGCCCAGTAATTCACGCGCCAGGCGGCAGGTTCGCACGGCATCGTCCACATTGTAACAACCGGCAGTATTGGGAAGAATGGTGTAACGGTCAGGAGAGATGACATCGAGAAGATTGGGCTCGTTCACATTCTGGCCGATATTGGTACGACGAATGGCGACAGTGACGATCTCTGCCCCACTGGCTTCGATGGCCGCTTTGGTTTCGTTTAAATCCTTGTATTTTCCCGTCCCCACCAACAATCTCGAATGATAGGTCTTGCCGGCGATGACCAGGGGATCGTCAATACTCCCCTGACCACCCCCAATGGCACGCACGATTTCCACCTGATCCCCACTGGCAAGCCGATGTTCGTGATAATGGCCGTAAGGAATGATCTCCTGGTTCAGCTCCACTGCAATGCGCTGTTCTTCCATGCCCAGCGCCTCGATCAGGTCCTGCAACGTGGAACCTGCCTCGATCTGATGGGGATCACCATTGACCCGTATTTGCAATTTCCCGGTCATCACTGTACTCATCGTGCCACCATGCCGCCACGCCGTTGCCGCACTGCCCCCGCAAGTCGTTCCAGGACCTGCTCGCTGTCTTCCCAGCCGAGGCAGGCATCGGTAATACTCTTGCCAAATTCGAGCGGCTGTCCAGGCTTGATGTCCTGTCGACCTTCCTTGAGATGGCTTTCCACCATCACCCCGATGATCCTATCGTCACCTGCAGCGATCTGACCTGCAACATCGTCTGCAACCAACAATTGGCGTTTGTATTGTTTCAGACTGTTACCATGACTGAAATCGATCATCAACCGCGGCGCCAGACCCGCCTGTTCGAGGATTTCAGCCGCCTGGTTGACGCTTTCAACATCGTAATTGGGGTGTTTTCCACCCCGCAAGATCAGATGACAATCTTCATTGCCTGTGGTGGAGAAGATCGCCGACGTCCCTGCCTTGGTAAGGGAGAGAAAATGATGGGGGCGGCTGGCCGAAGCGATTGCGTCCACAGCCACTTGCACCGTTCCATCGGTGGCATTCTTGAATCCCACAGGACACGACAGGCCTGAAGCCAGTTCCCGGTGGACCTGGCTTTCGGTGGTCCGGGCTCCGATCGCCCCCCAGGTGATCAGATCGGAAACATATTGGGGAGTGATCAAGTCAAGATATTCAGTCGCCGCCGGCAGGCCCATCTCATTGATGTCGATCAATAATTTTCGCGCAACCCTCAATCCCTTGTTTATATTGAAACTCTCGTCCAAATCCGGGTCGTTGATCAGACCCTTCCACCCCACGCGGGTGCGTGGCTTTTCAAAATAGACCCGCATCACAATCAGCAGATCCTCTGCCAAAGATTCCTTCCATTTCGACAAACGCCCGGCATATTCCAGGGCCGCCTGGGGATCGTGAATGGAACACGGCCCAATGATCACCAGAAGGCGGGGATCCTCTCCGCTGAGGATCTGATGGATTGCATTGCGAGCCTCGGCGGTGGTGCAGGCCGCAGCGTCCGTCAGAGGCAATTCGTCATGAATGTGCTGTGGCGGAACGACATTCTTGATCTCCCTGATCCGCAGATCGTCAGTGCGATAACGATTGGGCATAGTTCAAAACCTTCTTGGAAACTTTGCTGGAAACAGCGTTTATAAAACTGGGTATTTTATCATTCAACAAGACGAGTCAGCGACTTTCCATCAAAGCCGGCCAAGCCGCCCGCAAGTAATTGATCATCGACCACAAGGTCAAAATCGCAGCCATATAGAGAAACAGATATCCGATGGGACGCAATATTTCGGTCCATAAATCCACCGCAAACAATAACATCGTGATCGATGCCATCTGCATGGTCGTCTTGGCCTTGCCTAACCAGGAAACCTTGACCTTGCTTCTTTGGCCGATCTCAGCCATCCATTCCCGTAATGAGGCAATGGTGATCTCCCGGCCGATAATGATCACGGACGCAATCGCCAATCCAGGTTCCGGATCGTTCTGAACCAGCAACACCAGGGCGGCAGCCACGATGAGTTTGTCGGCCACTGGATCGAGAAAAGCGCCAAAGGCGGTCATCTGCCCGAGCCTGCGTGCCAGATAGCCATCGAGCCAATCGGTGAACGACGCCAGGACGAAAATGAATGCACAGACCATTCTGGCGCTAGGCCAAGGCAAATAAAAAAAAATGATCAGAAAAGGGATCAAGGCGATCCGCAACAAAGTCAACCAAGTCGCAATATTAAAATTTGGCACGCTTCAGGATCCTGTTTCATGGAAAGTTTCGTAGATTCGCTGGGCCAGTTGCCGGCTGATCCCCTCCACTGAACTGAGAGATTCAACGCTGGCCTTTCTGATCGCCTGCAAACCGCCGAATTGCTGCAACAGCCGTTGCCGGCGGCGCGGGCCCAAACCTGCAATCGATTCCAGAACCGATTGCTGTTTGTTTCGTTGGCGCCGCTGCCTGTGGCCACTGATGGCGAAGCGGTGGGCCTCGTCGCGAATCCGGCGGATCACCAACAATCCCGGGTGATCACCAGGGTGCAGCCATTCATCCCGCCAGGCCAGATACAGATCCTCATCACCATCACGCCGCTGCGGGCCCTTGGCCACCCCGACCACAGGAATGCCTCCCAGCTTCAGGTGCTCCATGACCTTGCTCACCGCCGCGACCTGTCCTTTGCCACCATCGATCAACAGCAGATCCGGTATTGCCCGTCCTTCCTTGAGACGGCGCTGGAAACGGCGCAGGACCGCCTGGGAGAGTGCGGCATAATCGTCACCCGGTGTGATCCCGGCCACGTTGAAGCGTCGATAAGCCGAGGTCACAGGGCCTTCGCCATCGAATACCACACACGAGGCGACTGTCTGGTCACCATGAATATGGCTGATATCGAAACATTCCAGGTGTTGAGGAACGACCTCCAATCCAAGCAATGCCTGAAGGGATTCCATCTGTGCCTGATTATCCAGTTTCTTCTGCCGTTGCTGTTTCAATGCTGCGTGTGCATTGGCCAGAGTCATCTCCAACCATTCCCGTCGCCGCCCGCGGGGTGATGTCACCAGGCGGACCTGGCGCCTTGCCTGTTGGCTGAGTATCTGGACCAGAAGTTCGGCATCCTCAGGGGGTTCGCTCAGCAGGATCTCGGCAGGTATCGGCTTGTTCAGATAGTACTGACCCAAAAAGGCCGAAAGCACTTTGGCGGGCGCGTATCCTTTGGAATGCGAGGGGAAGAAAGTCTTGTCGCCCAGGTACCTGCCACCACGCAACCAGGCCACCTGGACACAAAGCATCCCGTCCTGACTGATACAGGCGATCGCATCCACATCCCCGTGCTGCCCAGATACCCACTGCTTTTCCAATATTTCCCGCAAGGTGGCGATCTGATCACGATATCGCGCCGCTTGTTCGAACTCCAGGCGTTCGGCGGCTGTCTCCATGCGCCGCACGAGATCATCCACCAGAGTTTGTCCCTCACCCTCCAGGAACTGGATGATATCGTCCACATCCTTGCGATATTCCGCGTCGGTCACCAGGCCGACACATGGTGCGGTACAACGATTGATCTGGTATTGGAGACAAGGGCGGCTGCGGTGATTGTAATAGCTGTCCTCACACTGCCGCACCGGAAAGACTTTCTGCAGGAGCTTCAGGGTCTGACGCACTGCACCTGCACTGGGGTAGGGACCGAAATAGCGTCCGGGCCGTCGCTGAGATCCCCGATGAAAACTCACCCGGGGAAAAGGGTGGACAGTGGAGACGTAGATATAGGGATAGCTCTTGTCGTCCTTGAGGCAGATGTTGTAACGAGGCTGCAGACGCTTGACCAGCTGGCTCTCGAGCAATAATGCCTCACCTTCGGTACGGGTGACTGTCACTTCGATGCTGGCCATCCTGGCCAGCATCGCTCTCTGTTTGGGGGCCAGGTTGCCGCGAAAATAGCTGACAACCCGCTTCCTCAGGTTGGCGGCCTTGCCTATGTAAATGGCTTCACCTGCCTGATCCAGCATCTTGTACACACCGGGTCGGGAGGTCAGGGTACCCAGGAAGTCGTCGAGGTCGAACTTCGCACCACTGCTCATTGTGATTCAGCCGTTGCCAAGCATACTCCGAAGTACCGTCTGCAGGATCCCTCCATTGCGATAATATTCCAGTTCCGCAGCGCTGTTGAGACGGACATCCACCTGGAAGGAGAGAATACTACCGCTGTCGTTTTGTGCCGTGACCATCAACTCCCCACCCACCGAAAGACTGTCATCCACGGGGATGCTGAATGCTTCCCGCCCCGTCAACCCGAGAGAGGCAGGCGTATCGCCCGGCTTGAAAGTCAGGGGCAAGATTCCCATCCCCACCAGATTACTCCGATGGATACGCTCATAACTTTCGGCAATGACCGCCCTGACCCCCAACAGTTTTGGGCCCTTGGCAGCCCAGTCACGAGAACTTCCCATTCCATAATCTTTGCCCGCAATGACGATCAGAGGAACCCCCTCGTCACGATAGCGCATGGCGGCATCGAAGATCCACATTTCCTCGCCATCGGGAAGGTGTATGGTCACGCCACCCTCCTTGCCCTCCACCAGCAGATTCTTCAGCCGGATATTGGCAAAGGTGCCTCGCATCATCACTTCGTGATTCCCCCTGCGGGCCCCAAATGTATTGAAGTCTTTGGGTTCCACACCCTTGGACAACAGGTAATCTGCCGCAGGACCCTCCGGAATCACACCAGCCGGGGAAATATGGTCCGTGGTGACCGAATCTCCCAAAAGTACCAGCACCCGGGCCGATTCTATGGCGCTCACAGGCTCAGGGCGCAAGGGCATGTCCTTGAAGAAGGGAGGTTCCTGGATATAGGTCGACTCCGGTGGCCAGTCGTAGAGCACTCCCGAGGGCACCTGGATCGCATTCCAGTCCGGATTGAACTCATCGAGATTTTCATAAATCTGCTTGAACTTGGTCGCATCGAATGCGCTTGCAAGTACTTGTTCGAGTTCTTCCTTGCTGGGCCAAATATCACGTAAATACACCGGCTGACCATTACGATCCTCTCCCAGAGGTTCTGTGGACAGATCAATGTCCACCGTTCCTGCCAGCGCATAGGCCACCACCAGTGGGGGCGAAGCAAGATAATTGGCGCGGGTCAGGGGGTGGACCCTGCCTTCGAAATTGCGATTGCCAGACAACACCGCTGCGGCGACCAATTTGCCTGTTTTGATTGCCTGGGCCACCGGTTCCGGTAACGGGCCGCTGTTGCCGATGCAGGTGGTACAGCCATAACCCACGGTATAGAAACCGATCTGTTCAAGATAGGAAAGCAGGCCAGTATCACGCAGATATTCCGTCACCACCCTTGATCCAGGCGCCAGGCTCGTCTTGACTGTCGGCGGAGGCACCAATCCTCTTTCGGCGGCCTTCCTGGCCACCAATCCTGCTCCGAGCATCACCGACGGATTGCTGGTATTGGTGCAACTGGTAATAGCGGCAATGACGACAGATCCATGGCCCAGCTCCGATTGTTGTCCTTTCATGGCCACTGGCACCCGTTTGCCGGCTTCATTTTCCGGCACGGCAAAACCACCCTGTGACACTGACCGGGTCAGCGAAGTACGAAATGACCGTTTTAGCGCCTTGACAGGTATTCTGTCCTGGGGCCGCTTGGGACCCGCCAAACTGGGTTCTATGGAGGCAAGATCCAGGGTCAGCACTTCACTGAAGCCAGGGGCAGGCGTCTGATCGGTGCGGAACAGCCCCTGGGCCTTGCAATAGGCTTCTATCAGTTCGACCTGTTCCAGACTACGTCCGGTGGCAGCCATGAAATCCAGCAGCGCCTGATCGACAGGAAAGAAACCGACGGTGGCACCATACTCTGGCGCCATATTAGCTACGGTGGCGCGATCAGGTACACTGATATTCGACAATCCTGCACCGAAGAACTCCACGAATTTGCCTACCACCCCATGTTGACGCAGCAATTCGGTCACCCGTAGCACCAAATCGGTGGCAGTCGCTCCTTCAGGCAACTCACCGGTCAACTCGAAACCGACCACTTCAGGGGGCAACATATACAATGGCTGACCAAGCATCCCGGCTTCCGCCTCGATTCCGCCAACACCCCAGCCAAGAATTCCCAAGCCATTGATCATGGTGGTATGGGAGTCAGTGCCAACCAGGCTGTCAGGATAAGCAACCCCTTGTCGTAGGAACACCCCCCGGGCCAGATACTCCAGATTCACCTGATGCACGATCCCGACACCGGGAGGAATGACCTGGAATGACTCGTAGGCCTGCTGCCCCCATTTGAGGAACTGATAGCGCTCCAGATTACGCTGAAATTCGAGCCGCATGTTTTGCTGCAAGGCATTGGGGGAGGCGAAATAATCCACCTGGATGGAATGATCCACCACCAGTTCTGCAGGGATCAGGGGTTCAACTTGGGCCGGATCCTTACCAAAGCGCGCCATACAATCACGCATTGCTGCAAGATCCACCAGGGCCGGCACACCGGTAAAATCCTGTAGCAACACTCTGGCCGGCATGAAGGGTATTTCTTCCCTTTTCTCACCCGACGGCTTCCATGCTGCCAGCGAAGCCACATCCTGTTCCCGAATCAACCTGCCATCACAATGACGTAGTACTGATTCCAGCAATACCTTGATACTAAAAGGCAACCGGGAAACCGCTCCAAGTCCCTGTGTTTCCAGACACTCCAGACGATAGAAAGAAACCCCTTCTGCGACCGTCAAACGATCGCGGCTACCAAAAGCATTGAACTCCTGCATCGCTTTTCCCTAAATTAAATCAAGCCTGTTAGTATACCGTGAATGCGGGCAATAATCAGAGCGTGAGATTGATACCCCAGGACCACGTCATCTAAACACGTAAGGGATTGAGTAAAGGGGCGGGGGGTCTGCTTCGAAAGCCTCGCCGGCAGGGAAGCCGGCGCGGGGCCTGCAAGGGTGAGTCGGACCGGAAATCCAGCGGACTTTCGTAGCCAGGCGAGCGCCCGAACCCGGAAGTTTGAGTAGGACTTTCTTGCACAGCAGGATTGCGCAGCAAGAAAGTAGTCACAGCGTTTTTCGATGCAGACCACCTGCCTCGACTGGAACAGATGACGGTGACCTGGCTACCGTCAAAGTTTATGGATTCACCGCAGAGGCGCAGAGGAACTCGGAGTTTGCTCTCTGCGCACTCCGCGTCTCTGCGGTGAGACATCGATTCCCATGGACCTTGTGTCTTTCATGTTTCGGGGTGTTGGTTGGTCCACCATGAGGCGGAAAGTGATTTCCAAATTGAAATTAGTAGATACTCACCAGCGCACGTAGCACATCCACCCGGCTGATCAATCCCACCAGTCTGTCACCTTCAAATACGGGAAAATGCCGTAACTTGCTTTTTTGGAACCGTTCTGCCACCTCGATGATGCTGGCATCCGGCGTGACGGTTTCGACATCAGTATTCATATATTCCCCTACCTTGCCGCCCATTTGTTCATGATAGGCTGCATCCAGCACCACATGGAGGCAATCCATTTCAGAGAACGCGCCCACCAGCTGGCCTGTATCATCCACTACCGGAGCCCCGGTAATCTTGTTTTTCAGCAAGGTTCGAATTGCCTCGAACACCCCCATATCTGGAGTAAAAGTCACCAGGCTGGTGGCCATATGGTCACGAACAGTGATATTTCTCAACATGGGAAGTTCCTCCTGAATATTTATTGATTTATTTCCTGTAAAGCTTCAACAGCTCTACCCTATTGCAAGCGGTCTTGGGGTTCTGTCCGCGGGTGTCGGCAGCATGGATGCTGCCATCAAGCCCCCAGGAAGAGTTTTCGGCGTCCCAAGAACAGAATTCCTGAACCACACAAGCTGCATAAAGTACAGAGGCGAAATGATTTATGGTTGCACCTGCCCGTGTTCTACAGGCTTACCGTCCTCACAGCCTTTTTTGCCTTGGGCACATAAACATTCACCTCCACCCACGCCACCACAACTTCCCTTGATGGCTGGCCGACCAAACAAAACTCCGATGGACATGATGCCTACTACCACTACGATGATGGCGAAGGTCACTAGAAAAACAGTCATGATGCACCTCCTTGAAGATACTTGGTAAATGCCGAGGTAGGACGTTCAATAAAACCATCGCTTTCTTTGATGATAAAAAGCGCCTTGATATCCCCTTTTTCCGCCTTGTCAAAGCCTTTGTCTGGCCCCAAGACCATCAATGCGGTCGCCAAGGCATCGGCGTTACTGGTAGTATGACTCAACACCGTCACCGATGCCAGACAATGGGCAATAGGTCGACCGGTTCTTGGATCGATGGTGTGAGAAAAACGGCGGCCTTCCACCTCAAAATAGTTACGATAATCCCCTGATGTCGCCACCGAAATATCGGTGATTGACAATACTTCCGCCACTTCACGAACTTTGGTCACTGGCTTTTCTATGGCAATACGCCAAGGACCACCCCGTGGACTGACCCCGCGAAGACGCAACTCACCACCAATCTCCACCATGTAATCGTGAATCCCCAGGCTTTCAAGATAAAGACCCAGCTTGTCAACTGCATAGCCCTTGGCAATGGCCGACAGGTCGATATATAGCTCGGGTATTCGTTTGGCCAGAGATGGCGGTTGAAGGCGAACTGCCAGGTAGTGATAGCCGATACGTTCCATGGCCGCCTTGATTTTTTCATCCGGTGGTGCTTGCTGAATCCGTTGATCCGGACCAAAGCCCCACAGATTCACCAGGGGACCTACCGTGACATCGAACGCACCACCACTCCAGCGACTGATCTCCAATGCTTCTGCAACCAGTGTGGCCAGATCCTCCGATACAGGTTGCCAGTTGGTGTCATGGCTGCGATTGAAACGCGATAGCTCAGAATCCTGACGATAGGTGGACATGGTCTTGTCCACTTCATCAATCCGCTGATCGAGTTCATCCTTGAGTCGATCGAGATCCAGCTCCGGAGGCATTCGACTGATCTTGATGGAGAAGCTGGTTCCCAATGCCAAACCCGCGTAATGGAATTGTGCCGGCACATCGTGACGATCACAGGCCACCACAAAAAAAACGAGGAGCACCAAGGCTCCTCGTGACAAGAAATGTTGTGGCATTTGACGATCAGCCGCCGAAATCGTCCAGCAGGATGTTTTCACGCTCGACACCGAGATCTTCCAGCATCTTGATGACTGCGGCGTTCATCACCGGAGGACCACACAGATAATACTCACAATCTTCCGGGGCCGGATGATCCTTGAGGTAATTTTCATAGAGGACTTCGTGGATGAAACCGGTGTATCCGGTCCAGTTGTCCTCGGGCTTCGGTTCGGAAAGTGCCAGATACCAGCGGAAGTTGTCGTGGTCCTCCTGAAGTTTGTCAAAGTGATCCACATAGAATGCTTCGCGCAGGCTACGGGCACCGTACCAGAAGGTCATTTTGCGCTTCGACTTGAGACGGATCAGCTGGTCGAAGATATGAGAACGCATCGGAGCCATACCAGCTCCTCCACCCACGAACACCATTTCGTTATCGGTTTCACGGGCATAGAATTCCCCGAACGGGCCGGAAATCGTCACCTTGTCACCGGGTTTCAGGTTGAAAATATAGGAGGACATTTTTCCAGGAGGCACGTCGAGACCCGGAGGAGGAGTGGCAATACGCACGTTCAACATCACGATGTCGTTTTCCAAGGGGAAATTCGCCATCGAATAGGCACGTATCACGGGTTCATCGACTTTAGACTCGATTTTCCACAAATCGTATTTGTCCCAGTCTTCACGGAATTCCTCCTCGATGTCGAAGTCGGAAAACTTCACATGATAGGGAGGACACTCGATCTGAATATAACCACCGGCACGAAAGTCCAGGGTCTCCCCTTGCGGCAGTTCCATGACCAGTTCCTTGATGAAGGTCGCCACGTTGTGATTGGAGCGCACTGTGCATTCCCATTTTTTGACCCCAAACACTTCTTCGGGCACTTCGATCTTCATCGGCTGTTTGACCGTGACCTGACAAGCCAACCGCTCTCCTTCCCTGGCCTCACGATTGCTGATGTGGCCTGCTTCAGTTGGCAGAAGATCTCCACCCCCTTCGAGCACCCTGACCTTGCATTGGCCACAGGTACCACCCCCCCCGCAAGCAGAGGAGACGAACAGGTGATTATCTGCCAGCGCCATCAACAGCTTGGAACCCACGGGGGTTTTGATAGTCTTTTCATCGTTGATCACGATATCCACATCGCCATGGGGCACCAGATGATTCTTGGCATAGAGGATCACCACCACCAGCGCGATGACGATCACGGTAAAAAAGAAGACGCCTAAAATGATCTCCAACATGCTTGTTCCTTAGTGTTATAGCTGAATACCTGAAAAGGCCATGAACCCAAGTGACATGAGCCCTGCAGTGATGAATGTGATTCCAAGGCCACGCAATCCCTCAGGCACGTCGCTATATTTGAGTTTCTCCCGCACTCCGGCCATAGCCGTGATCGCCAGGGCCCAACCGAAACCACTCCCCACTCCATAGACCACGCTTTCGGTCAGGTTGTAATCACGCTCGATCATGAACAGGCTGCCTCCCAGGATGGCGCAATTCACAGTGATGAGCGGCAGAAAGATGCCCAAAGCGTGGTAGAGGGGCGGAAAGAACCGATCCAGTACCATCTCCAGAATCTGGACGATGGCGGCAATCACTCCAATGCTGGCCAGATACACCAGAAACCCCAGATCGACATTGGGAAGTCCCAACCAGGACAATGCCCCCTCCTTGAGCAGATAGGCATGGATCAAATGGTTGGCAGGAACCGTCAGAGTCTGCACCACCATCACGGCAATGCCAAGACCCAGCGCCGTGCTGATCTTCTTGGAGACGGCCAGGAAGGTACACATACCCAGAAAGAAGGCCAGGGCAAGATTTTCAATGAAAACCGACTTGACGAACAGGCTGATCAAGGCTTCCATTTATGCCACCTCCCCATGGGCCGGCATGATCTTGAAATCAGGTGCCTCCACTTGCTGTGGTTTCCAGGTCCTGACTGCCCAGATCAACAGACCAATGATGAAAAAGGCGCTGGGTGGCAGCAACAGCAGGCCGTTGGGTTCGTACCAACCACCATTTTTGATCAATGGTAAAATCTCTTTCCCAAGCAGACTGCCTGAACCAAACAATTCTCTGATCACCGCGACGATGATCAGGATCAGGC
>JALVSV010000132.1 GCA_027024125.1 Methylothermaceae bacterium
ACGATCCCCGGGCTTTAACTTCAAAGCCTTGCGCAGAGCCGCAGGAATCACCACCCGGCCCTGCGCTCCCACCAGGACTTCATTGTCACGTGCTGCCATTGAATTCACCATGTGCCACTATAGTCAAAAGCATGACACATATGTCATAAATGGTCCATATCAACAGTTTTTGTTTCAACCCGGATGCCCCCGCATTCCGCTGTGCTCCATCCGGGCTACTTGGTCCGGGGGAACCCGGGCTTACCCCTCTCCGTTTCTTCCTCCAGCAACTTGAGATACAGCGCTTCCACCGAATGGATACGTCCGCATATTCGACAGGGTATGTCTCCCTACAAATTTCCACGGCCCCCTTGTCCAAAGGGGGTTTCTCCCGATCCGATGCCAAAGTTGAATCTGTATAATCAGTCCCTGTCATAGGCAACAGGCAGTGACTTTCCACAGGATAACGATGTGGCCAAGCTGATTCCCTCCCTCAACAGCTGTCTCTCCCGCATGCAGGCCGGGGAGAAGCGCTTCGCCCGGCGGCTGGAGTCGCATCTGGAGGACGATTATCTGTGCTGGTACGAGCTGCCGGTGGGATTCCGCTACCGCTATTCGGATTTCATCGTCCTCCATCCCCACCGCGGGCTGCTGCTTATGGAGGTGAAGGACTGGAAGCTGGAGACGATCCAGCGCATCGACCGCACCTCGGCCACCCTGCTCACGCCCCAGGGCCTCAAGACCGTGGCCAATCCTCTGGAACAGGTCCGGCAGTGCGCCTACCAGCTGGTGCAGCAGTTGGAGAAGGACCCACAGTTGATCCACCATGAGGGACGCTACCGAGGCAAACTGATCTTCCCCTACGGTTATGGGGTGGTGCTGACCCACATCACCCGCCAGCAGTTCGAGGCCACCGATCTGGGAGAGGTGCTGCCGGAACACTACACGATCTGCCGGGACGAGATGACCGAGAGCGTCGATCCGGAAGCGTTCCAGGAGCGGCTGTGGAACATGTTCAATGTCCAGTTCCCGAATCCCCTGGAGTTGCCGCAGATCGACCGCATCCGCTGGCATCTGTATCCTGAGATCCGCATCAATCCCCGGCAGGCCAGCCTGCTGCCGGAGGAGCCTGAGGCGGAAACCCTGGTACCCGATATCGTCAAGGTGATGGACATGCAGCAGGAGCAGCTGGCCCGCAGCCTCGGTGAGGGGCACCGGGTGATCCACGGGGTGGCCGGCTCCGGCAAAACCCTGATCCTGGGTTACCGCTGCCTGTATCTGGCCAAACTGCTGCACAAACCGATCCTGGTGCTGTGTTACAACATCACCCTGGCGGCGAGGCTGCGCGAGATGATGGAGGAGCGGGGACTGGAAGGCAAGGTCAACGTCTATCATTTCCACGACTGGTGCGGCGAGCAGCTGCGCACCTATCACGTCGAGCGGCCGGAGGGCGGTGATGACTATGTCGAGCGAATGGTGGAGGCCGTCATCGGGGCGGTGGAGGCGGGCAGGATTCCCCGGGGCCAGTACGGGGCGGTGATGATCGACGAGGGCCACGACTTCGAGCCGGAATGGCTGAAGCTGGTGACGGGAATGGTCGATCCCGAGACCAACTCCCTGCTGCTGCTCTACGACGACGCCCAGTCCATCTACGACAAGCGAAAGACCCTCGATTTCAGTCTGTCCAGTGTCGGCATCCAGGCCCGGGGCCGCACCACCGTGCTCAGGCTGAATTACCGCAACACCAGGGAGATACTGAACTTCGCCTACCGTTTCATCAGTGGCTATCTCAAACCGGACCAGCGCCGGCCGGACCAGGTCCCGCTGGTGAAACCGGAATCGGCCGGCCAATCCGGATCAAAACCCGCAGTGAAACTGTTCGATTCCTTCGCCCGGGAGGCCCGTTACATTGCCCGCATCCTACGCCGTCTCCACGACGAACAGGCAGTGTCCTGGTCGGCGATGTGCATCACCTACCGCCACCACTGGATGGGCGAGGCCCTGCACCAGTCCCTGCAGGCCAAAAGGCTGCCCTGCGACTGGCTGGACACGGCGCAGGCGAAGAAGCGATTCCGCCCTTCCAGCGACAGCATCAAGCTGATGACCATGCACAGCAGCAAGGGACTGGAGTTCCCGGTGGTAGCCATCCCGGGCCTCGGATACCTGCCGGCCGAAGGCGCCGACCCGGTATACGAGGCCAAGCTGCTGTATGTGGCCATGACCCGCTCGAGCGACAAGCTGCTCCTGACCGGCCACCGGGAGACCGAGTTTCTGAGGCGGCTTCAGGAAACCGAAGAGCCTCCTGAAGACGCATCCGCCTGATGAATGTGGACGTCGCGCTGGGGAAAGGGAATGGAGATCCCTTCCTCGTCGAAGCGCTTCTTCACCGCGCGGGTGATCTCCCAGTAGACGGTCCAATAGTCTGCAGGGCGGGTCCAGGGACGGCAGATGAAATTGACCGAGGAGTCGGCCAGTTCGTGGACCCGGATCACAGGCGCCGGGTCCCTTAGAACCAACTCATGGTTGCTGACGATGTCTTCGAGCACCTTCTGGGCGTGGTCGATGTCGTCCCCATAACCGATGCCGAACACCATGTCCACCCGCCGCATGTCGGTGCCGGTGGCATTGGTGATCACCCCGCCCCAAACCTGGTTGTTGGGAACGATCATCGCCTTGTTGTCGAAGGTCTTGATATGGGTGGAAAAAAGGGTCAGATTGGTGACCGTGCCCGCCACGCCGCCGGCCTCCACCACGTCCCCCACGTCGAAAGGGCGATAGAGCAGCATCAGGATACCGCTGGCGAAATTGCTCAGAGAATCCTGCAGGGCCAAGGCGATGACGAAGCCGACCGCGCCGATCAGAGCGAGCAGCGGCCCGATATTGATCTCCAGGGCCGACAGCCCGACGATGATTCCGATCAAAATCGTCACCCGGCGCACCGCCTTGACGGTGAAATCACGCAACAGCGCGGAACCACCCCGGCTGACGTGGAACGCCCGGGAGGTGACCTTTCCGAGGAATTTGGCCAGGAACCAGAACGCCAGTACTGTCACCACAAAGGCGGCCAGATTCTTCGCCCAGCGAATCCCACCCTGCTCTGCAGTGATCCATCCCTTGATTGTGGCCCACAGCGCCATAGTATCTGAGACATCCACTTTGACGCCAGACACCACGCTTATATATTTACGATATTTTTCAATGACTTCCGGGTCTCCGCCCTTGGCCTCCCAAGCCGCCAGCACCAATTCGACCCGCTTGATCAGTGCGGTGCGCTCATTTCGCAGTTTGTTGATACGTTCCAGCAGCTTGTGCTTGAGCGCTTTGTCCTCGGCGGTCACAGAGGTATCCCTTTCCTTGACTCCCCGATCCCTTGGCTGCTTCAAGGCATCAGCCTTCACCTTCTGCAGTTCCGGGTTTCTCCTGGCCTTCTGTGCAACATCTCGGGCCTCATGCAGGACCTCCTTGACTTTGGCTTTCTCCAGGTCAAGTGTTTTCTGTTCCTTTTCTCCTTTGATCTGCTCCCTGAGTTCTTGCACCTGCCCGATTTTTTCTATCATCTCGTTTTCAGATTTGACAGCCAATTGAGCCGTACTCAGCTCCCTCACCTTCTGGATAAGCAGATCCATCCAGCCTTCTGCCTCGATCCGCAACTCTTCTTCTGTGAGCGGCTCCAGAAGCAGTTCCAGCTTATCCGGTGGAATGGTTGGATCATCAGTCGTCTTTGGTTTGCCATCTCCAGCCTGCACACCCCCCCAAAACAGGATCAACCCCAACATCACCCACACCCTGCCCAAACTTTGCCATTTCATTCGGCTATGGTCCATTGTTGTCCTCCATACAAATCATCTGTCGCCATCAAATCATGTCAGCTCTCAATCCTGAGCTGTCAGTTTGTCAAAAGACCCAGGAAAATATAAGTTCAATCCAGAACCTGTTCTCTCAGCACATGCAATGACCTTGGGACCCACATACGGTGGAAAGGTGTCTCTCCTCAGCCTTTGGAGGACAAGTACAACTGTTTGCGCAATCGGATCAGTCCCGCCTCGATGCGGATGAAAGTCACGGTCTTGCGGTCAAACTGGCCAAGATCGATGTTCAGCCTTCCGGCCAACTCATAAACGATGGGCAATGGTTCAGGATCGGCCTTGCTCCAATAGGGACGGAGTTCTCGTAGAAAGATATTCGCCGTCACCTCCCCCACACCATAAAATGCCTTCAGCCTTGCTTCCAGATCGGCTGGGTCCGTTGCCAATTCATGAATCCGTTTCAGGCTTCCATCATATTCATCGAGCAGCATTTGGCAATCGCTCAGTATCTGGGTCGACTTTCTGCCATCATAGCGGACATAGCCCCCTTCCCGCATGACAGGGAAAACCAGGAAGTCCCAACCTGCCTCGATGATCTTTTGAGGTGTCAGCAGGTCATGGCGGACAAAGGCCTGATAGGTATGTTTGGCAATTGTCTCGGTGATCCTGCCTCCAAACAGAACGCTGGCGAGAAACCACTTGAAGCATTCCTGGTCCGTATTGCGGAAAAGATCGATTCCGAGCTCTTCAGAGTAAAGCTGGCTGCGTTTGAGATCCTCCAAAGTTGGTCGCATGATCACTACCCCTTTTCAGTCGATTAGCCCCTGAGGTTTTCAACCTGATAGCACAGGACATTGAACAATAGTGAGCAAGCCAGACACCAGGACCACGTCATTAAAACATGCAAACGATTGATTGCAGGGGCAGGTGGTCTGATTCGAAAGCCTCGCCGGCAGGGAGGCCGGCGCGGAGCCTACAGGGAAGTATTCACGGCGTTTTTCGAAGCGGACCACCTGTCCCGGCCTGAATAGATGACGGAGCCCTGAGCCAGACACTTAGTCAGGGGGCGTGCCATAATGGACTGAGCTGGCTTTACCCAACCAGTCATATGCTAATACCCTATTACCTGATCTTCACATTTACCAGAAGGAATATTCGCCCTATGACCTATCCATACGTAGCGATCCCCCAGGGACTCTTGATTCTCTTGTTTATTTTTCTTTCTGGCTGTGCTTTGAACGGCGACAAACAGGGAGGGCCCGAAATGAAATCCCTTTCCGGTCAAACAGCAAAGGCAACCTCCACAGGAGATCTCAGTCTGACGGATACCCGATGGATCCTGTCCGAAGTCAACGGCACTCCCGCCCCTCCCGGCAACAATGACCGGCAAGCCGACATGATCCTTACGCACGACGGCCAAGTCAAAGGATTTGCAGGGTGCAACCGCTTCATGGGCCCTTACCTCTTGGAATCCGGCCAGTTTCATATCGGACCACTGGCCTCGACCAGAATGGCCTGCCCACAGGGGATGGACCTGGAAAACCAGTTTCTACAGGCATTACAGAAAACCGCCCGCTTCGGGATCCGCAACGGGATTCTGAGTCTCTATGACGCCAGAGGCAGGACCATCCTGCGCTTCAGAGCAAATACCCAGGATTGAATGGAAACCATTACCATGAACCGTTTGATCAGAGCTTCATTTCTACTGTTCATTGCCATGACTGTTGGCGGGTGCAGTGTCAATCCAGTCTCGGGAAAACAGGAAATCATGCTGCTGTCGGTCGAAAATGAAAAGAAATTGGGCGCCGACAATGCCCGCCAGGTCGAGATGACGATGGGACTGATCAATCGTCCCAGGGCCACTGTTGAGTATGTGCAAACCATAGGGAAACGCCTGTCGAGCTTTTCACCCTATCAGGCAGTGGATTACCAGTTTCATATCGCCAACAGCAAAGTCCCCAATGCCTTCGCTCTGCCCGGTGGCTATGTCTATGTGACCCGGGGACTGCTGATCCTGGTCAATTCGGAAGACGAACTGGCTGGTGTGATCGGTCATGAAATCGGCCACGTCGCCGCAAGACACGCCGTCGAACGACTGACCCGCGCTGCCCCGATCGGTATCGTCACTGGAATCACAGCGGCAGCGGTGAGCATTGCCAGTCCAACCCTCGCAACCGTGATCTCAGGATCGGGAAACTTGCTCAATGCCGCCATTCTCGCTCCCTATAGCCGCAATCAGGAAAACGAGGCCGACAAGATCGGACAGGAACTGGCAGCCAGGGCAGGCTGGGATCCGGAAGGCATCACGAATTTCCTGAAGACTCTGGAGCGGGAGGCAAAGCAGCATGAGGATAATGAAAATGGCACATCCATTTTTGCCACCCATCCGGCCACACCCGAGAGAATCCAAATGACCAGCCGGCAGGCAAGGGATCTTTCACGATCAAAACCCCATCCAATCGCCAAAAACCACCGGCAGTTTCTGCAGAAACTGGATAGTTTGATCGTTGGGGAGGATGCAAG
>JALVSV010000133.1 GCA_027024125.1 Methylothermaceae bacterium
ATATGACGGCAATGCCATTCTCAGCTATCTGCCGTTACACCTGGTCAAAGCCGGAAGTCTTCCCGGTCCAAGTCATCGTGAACCCCGGGGAACTTTGTGGGTTGCCCTTGAATGGCAAGGAAGACAATGGCAGATCCTCAATACCCATCTGGGTCTGACTCCGGGTGAACGCCATCAGCAGGTACGAGCCCTGTTGTCTCCACAATGGCTCGGACACCCTCAATGCCACGATCCTGTGATCCTATGTGGTGATCTCAACACTTTTCCGCGTTCAGGTCTCTGCCGCCGCCTACGCAATCGCCTCGCCGATGCTGTCAGCCGCGCCCGCCATCGGCATATGCGACCTACGTTTCCCAGCCGGTTTCCTCTGGTGCGCCTCGATCACATCTTCGTCAGTCCTGGAATCGATGTATTGCGCACTGCAGTCCATGACAGCCCTCTCGCCCGAGCAGCCTCCGACCATTTACCCCTGGTGGTGGAATTGGCCGGCTATCCTCCTGGCAAAGGAGGATAGCCACAACGGGATTAGCTCAGCGCATCCTGTCCACCCAGCGCCTGGCCAATTCTCCCGCCGCATCCCGGGCACCCAGACCGAAGGCCAGGGCGAAAGCCACCGCTACCGCGCCCAGGGTGAGGACAAAAGCGGCGTTGACGATGTCTTCTGCGATCCCCATCTCGCGAAGGCCCATGGCGGTCACGACCAACATGATGGCTACCCGGGCCACCTGTGCCAGAGGATTGGGCTTACCCTCTTCCGAAGCTCTGCGGATGGTGGCATAGGCCAAATTGGCAAGCCAGAAACCTGCAATGAGGATAATGCTCCCCAACAGAATCTTGGCGCCAAAGCGAATCAGATAGCTTACCAGGTCGGAAATCTGGCTCAGTCCCAACCGGTTGGCCGCTTCCACGAAAGCAAACAGCAGAATAAAGAAGGTCACCAGGCGACCGGCAATGACACTTGGGCTTATCGCACCTTTTTCGGTACGCCAAGGCAGTCCAAGACGCTGTGGCAAGGTGTCGAATCCCATACCGGACAGGATATTTTCCGTCAACCCCGAAACCAGCTTGGCGATAAACCAGGCAATCCCGAGAATCAGGCCAGCGGCAATCAGGTTGGGAATGACCGTCAGGATGGCACTGAGCATCTGGGTGGCTGGTTCAGAAACAGCCTCTATCTGCAACGCATTGAGCGCAGCGATCAAGGCGGGAATCAAAACGAAGATGAATACCAAGGTGCCCAACAACTTGGCCAGTGTCATCTCTCCAGTGAGCCCGGCTTTACGCCCCAAGGCATTGATCCCGGAGACATCCAGAATGTTGGTCACAAGGTCGCGCAAAATCCTGGCCACCAGCCAACCGACGAACCCTAATACCAAGGCACCAAAGATGTTCGGTAACATCGCCAGGACTTTGTTGACCATATTCTGCACTGGACCGAGTAGACCCTTCAGTTCGAAGGCCTCCAGGATGGCAGGCAGAAATATCAGCAGAATCAACCAGAAAACGATATTCCCCAGGGAAACGGCCAACCGCTCCCCCTCAGGTTCGGTGGCAAGGCGTTCGGCCAGGCGGCTTTTTTCCAGCAATTTGGTGATCGACATCCGTCCCAGCAATGCCAGTATCCAGGCCATCAGGGTCAGACCCAGTCCGGCGAACAGTTTGGGCAGATAGGCGAAAACCTGAGTGGTCAAGGCCTGTAGAGGTTCGGAGACCATCTTCAGGTCCAGGGCGTCGAAGAAGGCGATGAATACCAACACGAGCAGCAGATAGTAGACCAGCCTGGCGCCTACCCTCTCGACATTCAACTCACTGTGGGTAGAGGCCTGCAGGCGTTCATCCAGGCGCAGCATATGCAGTCCCCGCTGTACCATGAATCGGACCAGCAAGGCCAAAAACCACCCTACGATCAAAATCACCAGGGCGCCGAGCACCTTCGTGACCTTGTCGCCTAATATCCCTGCCAAAGGCGCCAGCCAATGGCTCAGGGTTTCATTCCAAAGGGCCAATTGATGTTGCATCGTTAATCTCCTCTCGGTCAGTTGTTTTCAGTCAGGAAAGACAGATCAGAACTACAGGAATCGAGCCTCGTTCATTAAGAAACGTCCACTCAACACCATTACCGAAAGAGGCTCAGCCCCATAACAGCACTGTTTGCCAGACCATGGTAACGCCAAATCAATTCAGAGATCAGAGTTTTTCAACCATGGCCTCTTGTGGGTATACTTAAAGATTACAAATGCAAAGGAATACCCACCATGCGTCCGAGCGGCCGACAACCCGATGAACTTCGTCCCATCCGTTTCACCTGCCACTTTACCAAACACGCCGAAGGCTCAGTGCTGGTGGAATTTGGCGATACCCGGGTGCTGTGTACCGCCAGCGTGGACGAAAGAGTCCCCCATTTTCTGCGTGGCCAGAATCAGGGCTGGGTGACCGCAGAATATGGAATGTTGCCAAGAGCCACCCACGAGCGGACCAATCGTGAAGCGGCCCGGGGAAAACAGGGAGGCCGCACCATGGAGATTCAAAGACTGATCGGCCGCAGTTTGCGCTCGGTGGTCGATCTTCAGGCGTTGGGAGAACGCACCGTCATCGTCGATTGCGATGTCCTTCAGGCCGACGGCGGCACTCGGACTGCTTCGATCACCGGTGGATACGTTGCCTTGGCGCTAGCCATAAGCCACTTGCTGGAGAACCGCAGGCTCAGAAAAAACCCACTCCACGGCCAGATTGCTTCAGTATCGGTGGGCATCTACCGGGGGACGCCAGTCCTGGACCTGGACTATCGGGAGGACTGCGAGGCCGAAACCGACATGAACGTGGTCATGAACGATGGCAATGCCTACGTGGAGATCCAGGGGACCGCCGAAGGCCACCCTTTCCGCAAAGACGAATTGCAGGCTATGTTGGTCTTGGCCGACAAGGGGATCTCTGAACTGCTGGATCACCAACGACAAGCTTTGGTGCTGGCCGGGGTGGAGTGAGCAAAATGCGGATCGTCCTGGCCAGCGGTAACCCAGGGAAAATTCGGGAGATTCAGGCTGTTTTAGCGCCTCACGGTGTAAAGATCCTGCCGCAGACGGCATTTTCAATCACGGAAATCGAAGAGACAGCCCCTACCTTTGTTGAAAACGCACTGTTGAAAGCCAGAAACGCTTCCCGCTTTTCCGGTCTTCCAGCACTGGCCGATGATTCAGGTCTGGAGGTCGCGGCTTTGAATGGCGCACCGGGTGTCTATTCGGCCCGCTATGCCGGCCCCGATGCTGACGATGCGCTCAACAATGCCAAACTGATCGAAGCCCTGCAAGGGATAGAGGAACAAGAGCGACAAGCGCGATTTCGCTGTGTGCTGGCATTCGTACGTCATCCCTACGACCCCAGCCCTCTGATCGCCGAGGGCGCCTGGGAAGGCGTGATTGCCGAACAGCCCTTAGGTAATGGCGGATTTGGTTATGACCCGCTGTTCTTTCTGCCAGAGCTGGGCTGTACCTCGGCACAGCTTCCTCCGCAAGAGAAGAACCGCTTGAGTCATCGTGGCAGAGCCCTGCAACGTCTGTTGGATCTATGGGAGTTGCTATGAGCGAATCCAGATGCCCCTTGTGTCATCCCAGCGAAGCTGAGACCGTACTCTGGCACGACGACTTCTGCCGGATCGCCTGGGTGGACGACAAAGATTATCCCGGTTACTGCAGGGTAATTCTGAATTCGCATACAGCCGAGATGACCGACCTGGCCGCAATACAGCGCCAACGTTTGATGACAGCCGTCTTCGCAGTGGAACAGGTGGTGCGAGAGACCATCAAGCCAGACAAGATCAATTTGGCCAGCTTGGGCAATTATGTGCCCCACTTGCACTGGCACGTCATTCCCCGCTGGCGTGAAGATGCCACGTTCCCTGACGCCATCTGGGCACCCCCCCGCCGCAATGGCATTGATTTCGACTTCGATACAGCCGGGCTGGAACAAGATTACAGGAACCGGTTGCAACAACTCCTGGCCCCAACTTCTCAGAGACAACCGTAGCCAGGGAGTCATGGCACTGGCCTAACGGTCATGAACCTTTTTTCACCCCGATGCATGAAAGAACCAAAGCTGAGAGCAGGGGAGTGGTTTGAGGGCGTACGCGGCCTGAACGGCCGCGTCCGAGCCTCCAGGGGCGAGTCAGACCGACAAATTTGTCGGGAACAAATTTGAACAGCCGGCAGGACTCCGTCATCTATTCAAAGCCGGGACAGGTAGTCTGCTTCGAAAAACGCCGTGAATACTTTCTTGCTGTGCAGTCCTGCTGCGCAAGAAAGCCCTGCCCAAACTTCCCTGTTTGGGCGCTCACCCGTCTGCGAAAGTTCACTGGACTTTCGGTCCGGGCTCGCCCCTGTAGGCTCCACGCCGGCCTCCCTGCCGGCGAGGCTTTCGAAGCAGACCACCTGCCCCTTCATTCAATCCGTTACGTGTTTAAATGACGTGGTCCTGGGCAGGCTGGCCCCCAGCGGGGTGAACCACAGGGAGAAAGTTTCAACCGGACTGGTCCAACTGAATCGTGTCGTTTTACAATCAGTCCCATCGCATCCATTCATTATCGTTATTGTTCCGGAGCCTTCCATGCCTATCTTCTCCAAATTTTTGAAAATTGTCTGCCCCGACTCCCTGGAATGTGATTCTTCCGGCAGGAGCCCGGCCTTTGAAATCACTTTCAGTGCTGACGGGGAAATTCCTTTCCCCCAGGTCATTCTGCACGATCATGGTCAACATAGGATCCTCAACGGCCAGCAGATCCAGTGTGCAGCCAGGCGCACCCGGGAATGGACCTATGTCGCCAAAGTGCCCGCTGGACTGCTTCGAGCTGGCGACATTCATGTCCAGATAGAAGGATGCCGCAAAGCCGAATTGAGCCAGGCGAGCGGCGACGACTGGGTCAAGGAATTTCGCCCCCTCAAGCTCGCGGCCTTGCCGAAAGCTGCCCCACGAATCAAGGTCAAGGACGGAATCAAAGTCTATTTTGGAATTCACAAGCACATGCACCAGCCCTATTACCGGGCGGCGGATCCAAACTATTGGGATGGGGAGAAAGACGGGATCTTCGGCTCCAGGGCTGGCAACTACTCCACCTTCCTGCCCATAGCGGTAAGGCAATATGTCGATGCGGGATTCCCTCATGCAGGACTTTCCACCAGCTGGAGCGGCAGCCTGATCGAGCAGCTCGACCGTATAGAAGCAGAAGGGCTGTGCGGTGGTTGCTTCTCCGGCTGGAAAAACGAACTAAGGGAGATGGCCACCGCGAAAACGGAACTGGGCCACCCGCGCATGGCTTTTTCCGCCTTTGGTTATTTCCATCCCCTGATGCCCCTGATCCCAGCACGTAACATCGTGCGCCAGATCCTCTGGCACCGCGATCTCATCCGCAATCATTTCGGGGTCGAGGCCTCCAGGATTCTGTTCCCTCCGGAAACTGCCTTCCACGTGCGTATGATCCCGGCACTGAAACAGGCCGGCATCGAAGCGGTCATCTATGACTCCATTCATCGCTATCGCGCCTGTCGCGACTACCCTTACGCCGGCATCGAGGAAGGCATGCTGCCACCCAACCCCGCCGAACAGGTCAATCCACTGGTAGACGACTGGTTGCAACTCCACAACGTCTGGGCCGGCTCGAAGATCTCACCCAGCCTGCTACGACCGGAATACGTGGCCTACGAGGACCCTGAAGGAAAACTGCACAAGATCATCGCCATCCCCGCCGAACGTTATATCGGCAACGAGGATGCCAGAGGTGGCTTTGGCGCCCTGCAATATCCCGATGTGCTTGGTCAGGTCTACGACCAGATTGTGAGTACCGACAGTTTCGACCCCGAGCATCCCCCCTTCTTCCTGCTCCATTCCGACGGGGACAACCACGGAGGTGGCGCCGACAGCTACTATGGCCACAATACCGGTCAAATGCTGCGCTGGCTCCGGGAAGATCCGCGTTTCGAACTCACCACCAGCGAAGACTATCTGCAGCGCTTCCCACCCGATCCTTCTGATGCCATCCATCTGGAGCCAGGCTCATGGAGCGGCGCCGACAACGGTGATCCCCAGTTCATGAAGTGGTTCAGCCGCTACGATCAGCCTTATTCCCCGGATCTCAACTCCTGGGCAGTACTCACCGCCTTCCAGAACCTGGTACACACGGTCGAGGACAACTTCCCCAACCATCCGTCACTGGAGCAGGCGATCCGTCTGATGCTGACCGCCGAGACCAGTTGTTACTGGTACTGGACCGGGCAGGATGTCTGGGACAGCCAAGTGACCGAAGCAGCCAACCT
>JALVSV010000134.1 GCA_027024125.1 Methylothermaceae bacterium
ACAGGCATTGCATCGATATCGCGACAAGATCAGCGAAGCTTTGGAGCAGGCTCAACAGTTAAACTTGATCCGTCAGGATCGAAATACAACGGAGCTGGCCGATTTTCTTGTGGATTATTGGCAGGGCGCTTTGTTGAGAATGAAGGTGGAACATTCTGCCAAACCATTAAAGGCTTTCATGGTCGAGGTGTTTGAACATACCTTGGCAATATGAATTTTTTACCCGACCGGAAGATCAACCGGTCATTTTGACAACCAACCCAAAGGAGACCCTCATGCCAAAATATGTCATCGAACGTGAAATTCCAGGAGCCGGTAACCTGTCACCCGAAGAACTGACCGCCATTTCACAAAAATCCTGCGGCATCCTCCATGAGATGGGGCCTCAGATCCAGTGGGTGGAAAGTTACGTTACCCAGGACAAGATCTACTGCGTCTATATCGCCCCCAATGAAGAGGCAGTCAAAGAGCATGCTGCCAAAGGCGGCTTTCCTGCCAACCGCATCAGCGAGGTGAAAAGCAAAATCGACCCCACTACAGCCGAGGGCTGACTATGATCGAGATGCACTGGGACGAAGCGGTGTGCTGCCATGCAGGTGTCTGTGTCGAGTCACTACCGCAGGTTTTCAAAATCGAGGATGGGCAGTTCCGCATCGATCCACATGCAGCCAGTGCGGACAGGATTCGCGAAGTGGTCAGCCAATGCCCTTCGGGTGCATTATCAATCGAAGAAAAATAATTTCACAACTATCGAGTGGGGCCATTGCCCCCTAAGCAGCAAGAAAGAGGAATGCAATGTTATCAAGACTTTATCTAATCCTGGGGATGCTGGCCATCTCGGCCGCCTTTCCCACCCTTGCCGATGAAACGCCCCTCTCTCCCTACATGCAAAAGATCGTCGGCCAGGAGGATTTCATCTATGTCTGGACCTTGGGTATGGAGGGACTCGGCGATGGTTCGGACAAACTGGTCACGATTGATGCCAATCCCAAGTCGGAAACTTACGGCAAGGTGATTCATAAGGTCTCCGTGGGGGGACGCAACGAGGCCCATCACTCCGGCTTCACCGATGATCGAAAGTACCTGTGGGCAGGCGGTCTGGACACCAGTAAGATTTTCATCTTCGATGTTCATACCAATCCAGCCAAACCCAAACTGGTCAAAGTGATCGACGACTTCGTGGTGAAGAGCGGAGGTGTGGTCGGACCTCACACCACCTACGCCCTGCCCGGCCGAATGATCATCAGCGGGCTGTCCAACAACAAGGACTATGGCGGCCGTACTGCACTGGTGGAATATACCAACGAAGGTGACTATGTCTCCACCTACTGGATGCCCACCGATGACAACCTTCAGGGAGCGACCAAAACAGGGAAATTCGCCGATGGTTATGGCTATGATGTCCGTGCGCTGCCCCGACTTGACATCATGCTCACCTCTTCTTTCACTGGCCGCCGCAACTATATGCGTGATCTGGGAGAATTGATGCAGGACCAACAGGCAATGCAGCAGTTTGGCAAAACCATGGTGCTGTGGGATCTGCAGGACCGCCGTCCCAAGCTGGTCTTCGACGTACCGGGTGCTCCCTTGGAGATTCGCTGCGCTTGGGACCCAAACCATAATTATTGTTTCACCAGCACTGCCTTGACTGCGAAAATCTGGCTGATTTATCTTGACGATCAGGGAAAGTGGCATGCCCAGGCGGTCGCAGATATCGGCAATCCCAAGGAAATTCCATTGCCGGTGGACATCTCCATAGAAAGTGACGACAAACGTCTTTGGGTCACCACTTTCATGGATGGCAAGGCCCGCCTGTTCGACATCTCCAATCCGTTCAAGCCCAAAGAGATCTATAACAAAAAGATAGGCGCCCAGGTCAATATGGTGTCCCAAAGCTGGGACGGCAAACGGGTCTACTTCAGCTCTTCATTGCTGTCGAAATGGGACAAGAAAGGAAAAGACAATGAACAGTACGTCAAGGCCTTTGGCTGGAATGGCGAGACCTTGACCCCTTTGTTCCAAGTGGATTTCATCAAGCAAAAACTGGGGCGTCCGCATCAAATGCGCTTTGGCGCTTACGCCTTGTACCGTTAGGATAGGCCCCGCATTCAGATAACAAAGCCGTTCTCCCAGGGATGGTGAACGGCTCATTCACCCCAACCACCACACCAAAGCGCCATACCGCAACCCCTTGCCCAAGGCGATCAACAATAGCCCGGGTATCCAGGGCAATCGCAACCAGCCGGCTGCAAGACACAGACCATCACCTATGACCGGAAGCCATGACAACAGCAATACCGGCAAGCCAAAGCGACGCAACCAGTTTATGGTACGCTCCGATACCTCGCCTATTGGCCAACGTTTGAACGACCAGCCCCAGGCGATCAACATCCCCAAACCCCACGTGGTCATCGCCCCCAAGGTATTTCCCAGGGTCGCACTGAGCCATAATTGCCAAGCTGGCTGCTGTTCTTCGGTCAGCAACCATATCAGCAATGCCTCGGAGCCCCCCGGTGCCAGGGTAGAAGAAACAAAGGCGCTGACAAACAAGGCACCAAGCGAATAATCCATCATGAAACGAGGGCAAGGAAGCAATGAGCCCTCATGATAGAGGGCCCTTCGCCAAAGAAAGGGATCATTTCAGAGCGAACGTTGCTGAGGCCGGAACCAGTCCCATATTGCCATAAACAGACGAATAAACAGACAGAAGACCGCCATCAAACGCTCAAAGATGTAGCCGCTCAATTCTCTTCCCGACATACCAAAAAAGCGGCCCCCGATCCAGCGCAAAATAAATGGAGTACCAAGGATGGCAACCACCAAACCCAGTACCAGCATTCCCGAAAGCAATGATGGCTCTTCAACCTGAGGCATGACTTCAGGGCCAGTCACAATGACCACAGGCGTGCCCCCTTCGGCGGGACTTTGAGACTGAACGTACTTCACGGCTGGTTCTGAAATGCCCGGGATCCCTGGAAGCACCCCACTGCCTTTCCCCACGACCAATTGGGCTTTCATCCCCTTCTCGGTGTGCTGGGCGATGTCGCAGTGAACGAGATATGTCTTGTCCACCTTGGGCACGATGAAGGTCCCTGTCACTTCTCCAGGACCGGTCACCTCGATATGAAACATGCCTTTGGGATAGAGGTCTTCGGGCAGATCGTGCAACATCCATTGATGGCGAATCTGGTCATCGTTTTTCAGAGTGACGGTGATTCTGGCGCAAGGTTTGACTTTCCATTGATGCTCGCTGTATCCGAACATCGTGCCGGGATAGGGTCTGGCATACTTGTGACCGGCACCGACGATGATTTTCACGTCATCAGAGATCTTCCGGCAACCCGAGGGAAGCTGATCGGTATTCTGCCCCATGACCATCTTGCCACTCATATCCATGAGCATACGTCCGTGGTTCATCATCGGCATCTTTTTTGCTGCGTGGACTTGGAAAGTGGCCAGTACCAGCCAGAGCATAACCATGCACAGCTTGCTTAGTTTGTTCATCTTATCCCTTCCCCAAGATGTACTGGCAAAACAGTTCACGCCCCCGGTTACGGTTGGCGAAGAGAATATAGGCCAACAAACCCAGTAACAATCCAATCAGAAGATTTCTGAAGGGTGCTTTGGAGGTTGGCGTTTGGGGCGCCGTCACTTGTTGAGGAACCTTCCTGGATACCGTTTCTCTTTCCACTTGCTGATCCTGCGGCTCACCAAGACTGTCCCATTCGTCTATGTTTTGCCAGACAGGCCTTTGACGCTGGTAAAACTCCTTGGTGAAGTACTGGGCAAGGTCTATCCCCTGAACCCTTGGCACGTCATTGGCATCGAGGAAAGACTTGTAGACGACTGCACTGATGTTTCCGCCTGGATTCATACCGTCGGTCGTGATCCCTCTCTCCACGTGGTCGTGAAACACCCAGACTCCTGGACCATAGTTGTGCAGACCATCATCGGTGGTTTCCAGCTTAAGATCCAGACGCTGAGCCGGAGCCATATCGAAGACATCTCTGGTGATCTGCGCCAGGGGATTCTGTTCGATGCCATCATAGTGGGTGATGGTAGCCTTGTGACCGTGGGTATGTATCGCCAGCAGATCGCCCTGGGCATTGAGAATGCGAATTTTGACATTCTGGTCAGGCTCCACGATCAACAGCGATTCCCTAAGCGTGTAGGGAAAGGAGCGACCGTTGAGAAGGAAATAGTCCTCTGTGGCTTCAGTCAGGTCGTATTCCCGATTCATACGCTTGGCAATGACCCGTGGATCGTTGGAAGTTTGGATGATCCGGTGCAACTCCTTGTCCACAGCCTGGTAATGCAGATCGTATTCCTGGTCAAATTCCTCCCGCACCGCCAGGGAAGGATGACGAACCTTTCCAGCACCGATATTGAATGTCTGGACCCAATTGTCGGGACGGTTTTCCTCCACCACGAACATACCTATCAACCCCATTGCCAGATGGGTATGGGTCTGAACATGGCAATGATAGATCATGGTTCCGGTCTGACGTGGCTGGATATCGTAGATGCGCTTGCCCCCAGGCAACACAAAGTCCTCGCTGGTCTGAGGGACGCCATCATTCCCCTCCCCCTTGGTATCGACAAAAGGATGATCGACCCCGTGCAAATGGATGGTGTGGGGAAAATAATGGGTATTCTCCAGTACGATCTTTACTGTATCTCCCTGCTCCACCCGGATGACCGGTGAAGGGGTACGAAGCAAGGGATTGGCTTCCGTACTGTGTTCATCTTTGGTGGCCATACCCCGGGTCTTGGGGGCAAACACCCAAAATCCCGGGCGAATTCCCGGCGCTACGGCAAAAGTATGTACCGGTTCGGCCGTAGCAGGCGAAGCACCGTTTAGTTCGGCAATTTCAAGCTTGATGATGATCTCGTCGGGATCTCCGTCCCCATCGCGGTCGTTACGTTTGATCACCGAATCGGCGGCCAATCTCGTCTTCATAAGGGTAGGCATGGTGATATTGTTCGTCCCCTTGACGAAGGCGGCAATATTGTAAGGGTTGTCGGGCAGGCAAACCCTTTCCTCCTGGATTTTTATGCCATCGATTTTCTGGGCGTTGCGCCACTTGACAGGCCGTTCCTTGGGACAGAACGGTTCGGCCTGGGAAGATTCCCCCCCCTTGACAGAAGAAGATGGCGGCACATCGGCCGCCACCCCAAGAGGCAGAATCAGGATCAAAAAAAATATCCTCTCTGCCAAAGTACCTTTGCGTTGTTGCATTGTTGCTTTATCGGCTTCTTTGTATTTGTCTCAAACGATTAGAAATCCTTCGCTTTTCCAAACAAGGCATCCACTTTCTGCCTGAATCCGGCATGGGAAAGGTAAGCCAGATAAAAAACGGCAAACAGGACGACAAAGGCGATAATCATTGTTCTGAGCTGCTCTCCGCTATCTGAACCGACTTTCAGCTCGATATGGTTTTCCATCTCCTTGCCATTCGGATCCACCAATACGACCTCGAGTTCATAGACACCGGGCTGATCCATGTTGGCCACAGTCTCCACGATACCTGAACGAAACAGCTTGGGAGGCTCTTCCACGAGCACCTTGCCATCCTCTTCCCGAATCAATTTGACCCCTAACTTCATTTCTTTGATTTGCTGATCCAGCTTTCTCTTGCTGCCAATGGAAGTGGAGCCTTCCTGGGCTTCGTAATCGATGACCAGGTTGGTCCGGCCCAATCCTGGAATTTCGGTGCAGTATTTCGCGTCTGCAGTCAACTGGGGCTGATAGGCAGAAAACAACAGGGTAAATGGACCTACCGGGATACGGCACCCCGTTGCCATACCTCCACCTCCACCATCTGCGAATGCCGGTGACATAGCAGCAAACCCCAATACAATTGTGAAAATGAGTTGTGCAAATGTACGCATAGCTCCTCCAAATCTTCTGATGTTATTATGGAATCCGACCTGGATTATTGTGCCAAAACAGACACAACAAAGGAAGGTCAGCCCATGGAACTTTACCATAGGCAAGATCAGAAAAAAATGATACTTCCCGCAAGGAGTGTAAAGAAGAAAATTCTGAAGAGAGAGAGTGGCTACGGGTGGACTTGAACCACCGACCCCAGCATTATGAGTGCTGTGCTCTAACCAGCTGAGCTACGTAGCCGTAGGAGTTGCGCATTATGCAAATTCGAGATATTGATGTCAAGGCCAAGTTTACTTCCACACAGGGCTCCTTCATCTATTCGGTCCCGGGGCAGGTGATCTGCTTCGAAAAACGCCGTGAATACTTTCTTGCTACGCAGTCCTGCTGCGCAAGAAAGCCCTACCCAA
>JALVSV010000135.1 GCA_027024125.1 Methylothermaceae bacterium
CGACGCCAACGAGCTGATGAAGCCGATCCACGACCGGATGCCGGTGATCCTGCCGCCTGATGATTGGAAGACCTGGCTGGATCCTGGTTATTGCGATACCGTCGCGCTCAAGTCATTGCTTCGGCCTTATCCTTCTGAGGAGATGGCCGCTTGGCCGGTCGGAACCCTGGTGAACAATCCCAGGAATGATACGCCGTCGTGCATCGAGGCTGTGGAGTCAGTAGCGGGTTGAGATACGTGGGTATTGGCGTTGTGCTCAGAAAGCGGTTGCAGGCAAAAAAGAGAGCACCGATTTCCTGATCAGGGGAGGGCGCGGATGACAGCTGGCAGGAGCCATCACTTGATCCTTTCCCTGATGCC
This sequence comes from Methylothermaceae bacterium, assembly GCA_027024125.1. Lineage (GTDB taxonomy): Bacteria > Pseudomonadota > Gammaproteobacteria > Methylococcales > Methylothermaceae > Methylohalobius. The sequence goes on from JALVSV010000135.1 coordinate 361, forward strand.
GTAGCGAGATATTAAGGAGATTTGTCCCCCTGGCCCTAGTAATCTTGCAATTATGTGGCGACAGCGGCGGCGGTCTTCAGCAGATCGAGCAGGTCGAACACCCGGGCGACATACTGGTCGTGGATTTTCAGCCTGCTTTTCCCCTCCCCCCTGAGTTCATTTCCCAACCGGTCGATGAATTTTTCAAGCCGGCGGCGGTGTACCCCCGTGACCGCGAGCAGGGGGTCGGTGATCACCCCGGCCAGGGTGGAAACGATAGCCAGGGCGGCCATCACCGCCCCGGTGGAGGCGACGATCAGTCCCGTGGATGCAGTCACCGGAAACACCGAATAGTACCATGCGCCCAGGGTGGGGCCCAGCCAGAAGCTGGAAACCGCCATTTGGTGGGCGATCATTCCCGCCAGGGCGCTGCCTCCTGCGACAGCTCCCGGGGTCGCCTGGTGGAACGCGGCATAACCCGTGGCCAGGGTGATGATACTGGTGGCCAGATCGGCCGCAGCGGTCCTGGCCATGGCCAGCTGGCTCAGGTTGTGCTCGAGAGCCTCCCTGAACCCTGGAGTATCGATCTGGCGCCGGATGGCCTCCAGATAGCGTTCACAAATCTCTGCCAGTGAAGGTTCTGACAGGATCTCGGTCAGCAGGGCGTCCTTTTTTGATTCCCGCTCTCCATCGCGGTAGGGAAGCTCCAGCAGTTCGGTGTAGATCAGCCATTTGACCTCCCGCTGAACGTCGGTCTCAAATCCCTTGGGCAGCTTTTCCAGCCGATCGGCCAGTTTCTCCGCCCCCAGTTTCCGTCCCAGACTCGCCAGCGCCTGGGCCCCCAGTGAGGGAATCGCCCAGACGATATTGAGCGGCGCCCGGTAGAGGTCCTTGCCCAGCGCCTTGCGATGCAGTTTCAGGGCACCCTGTACGGAGAAGTATTGGTCCACGAATTCAGGCACCCTGGCCTTGCGGGACTGGATATAGCGTTCGATGCCCCGGGAGACCGCGGTTTCGACCAGTTCGGATTCAGTGGTTGAAAGCATAAGGCTTATGGTCCGCGTAGTCATGTCTCACTCATGCTACAGATGGAACTATGCACGATCAAAGTGATGAAACGGACTCCCCTGGCGTTGTGAGAGGATAGTCTCATCTTATGTTCTTTACGAGCTGCACGAAGTGAAAATGATGCGTTATGGGTCCCCTTGCACCAAGCTTGGGCAACCGCAGTTCAAGTGAAAACAAGTGTCAACGAGGGATGTCCATATCATTGGATGATCTCAAATAATGGCATGTGGATTGCTACTAAAACAAGTTAGTCAATCACAATTCCACGGAGTTCTTTATGTCGTATTTACAGCCAGCTGAATTTGTCACCAAGATGGTCGATGCCGGTGAGTCCAAAATCTACATGTCCACACGTGACACGTTGATTCGGGCCTTCATGGCTGGAGCCATCCTCAATCTTGCGGTGGTGTTCGCCATTACCATCACCGTCAAAACCGGAGCTGCCCTGGTCGGTGCCCTTCTGTTTCCGGTTGGTTTTACCATGTTGTACTTGTTGGGCTACGATTTGTTGACCGGGGTGTTCATGCTCACGCCACTGGCCCTCATGGACAAAAGGCCAGGCGTGACCCCCAAGGAGATTCTGCGGAACTGGGGCTTGGTCTTCGTGGGGAATTTTGCCGGGTCGCTGACCGTAGCCTTCATCATCGCCGTCGTTTTTACCTATGGGTTCTCCACCGACCCCGGGGTGGTTGGGGACAAAATCGCCGGAATCGGTGAAGCACGTACCCTGGGATATGCCAAATACGGCTTGGCGGGATGGATAACTGTCTTCCTGCGTGGCATGTTGTGTAATTGGATGGTGTCTACCGGTGTGGTGGGAGCCATGATTTCCACTGATGTGGTTGGCAAGGTCGTTGCCATGTGGATGCCGATCATGTTGTTCTTCTATCTGGGCTTTGAACACTCGGTGGTCAACATGTTCCTGTTTCCCTTCGCCATGATCATGGGCGGCAATTTTTCCATCGGCGATTATCTTCTCTGGAATGAGATCCCGACCGCACTTGGGAACCTGTGCGGAGGAATCGCCTTCACTGGTCTGACCCTGTACAGTACCCATGTGCGCACAGCTCCCAAACGTACCATTGCCCACCGCCCTACGGTTTCCCTGCAGGATCCACGGAAATGAAACCAGCTTCCCGCAATCCCCTTCCCGGGACTCTTCCTTTGGAAAACCTGGCATGTTGAGGATTGCAGCGGGGCAACATTCACATAAGGGGCGTAAGGAAACCAATCAGGATTTTCATGGCCTTTATATCCCCAAAGTACAGAGGCTAAACTCCAAGGGCATCGCTGTCGCCCTGGCGGACGGGATCAGCAGCAGTTCGGTCAGTCAGGAGGCCAGCCAAATTGCAGTCAATGCATTCCTGTCCGACTATTATTGCACCCCTGAGTCGTGGCCGGTCAAGAAGGCCGTTCAGCGCGTTCTCCAGGCAATCAACTCCTGGCTGTTCGCCCAGACCCGGGCCTGCCGTTCCGATCCCGAAAGAGGTTATGTCTGCACCTTCAGTGCCATCGTTTTCAAAGGCTGCAGAGCTCACCTGTTTCATGTGGGAGACACCCGTGTTTACCGGCTGAGTGCAAGTGCAATGGAACAGCTGACGGAAGATCATCGCTTCCAGAATTACCTGAGCCGGGCGATGGGAATGGATCAGGCTGTCGAAATCGATTATCTCAGCCTGCCTCTGGAGTCAGGAGACACCTTTGTATTGGCGACGGATGGTATTTACGAATTCGTTTCCGAACGCTTCATCGTCGACACTATCCATGCCTATTCTCAGGATCTTCAATTGGCAGCCCAACTGATTGTAGACAAAGCCTTTGCCCAAGGGAGCGACGACAACCTGACGATACAGATCCTGCGTATCGAGACTCTCCCGGACCAGGAGCTCGGCGAACTCGAAAGCGAGGTGACCTCGTTGCCCCTGCCACCCGCATTGGAGGCAGGGATGGTGTTCGACGGATATCGGATAGTCCGCCCGCTGCATGTCGGTTACAGGAGCCACGTCCATCTCGCTATGGACCGTGAGTCCGGGGATCAGGTCGTCATCAAGACGCCTTCAGTGGAGCAGCACGGAAACCGGGCCTGTCTGGAAAGATTCCTCATGGAGGAGTGGATTGCCAGGAGAATCGACAATCCTCATGTGGTGAAATCTTACGCGCCGGGTCGAAAACGCAACTACCTCTATACCGCCTTCGAGTACATCGAAGGCCAGACCCTCGCGCAGTGGATGAGGGACAATCCTGAACCGGAGTTACGAACAGTGCGGGAGATCATCAATCAGATCGCCAGAGGGCTCCAGGTTTTTCATCGACTGGAAATGATCCATCAGGATCTTCGCCCGGCGAATCTGATGATCGACGGTACGGGAACGATCAAAATAATCGATTTCGGTTCGGTTCAAGTTGCCGGACTCATGGAAATGGGGCTGTCAGAGGTTCCTGCTGCCATTCTGGGAACGGAGCAATATTCGGCTCCCGAATATTTTCTAGGCGAGGTGGGTTCGGCCCAGTCCGACCTCTACTCGCTGGGTGTGATCACTTATCAGTTGCTGACAGGCCGGCTACCCTATGGCACCAAGGTACCCAAGTGCCGAACCCGGGCAGCGCAGCGCAGATTGAAGTATCTACCTGCTGCGTCCGAAGACAAAAGCATTCCGGTATGGGTCGACGAGGCCATCCGTAAAGCCGTGCATCCCAATCCCTGGATGCGCTATCAGGAAGTGTCCGAATTCGTGCATGACCTGCACTATCCCAACCCGGTATACCAAAAGAAGCACAGACCCCTGGCGGAACGGGACCCGGTGCTGTTCTGGAAGATGGTTTCACTTGTCTTGACTGTGCTTCTCCTTGGATTGGCAGCAGTGATATACCTCAAGGAGATGCCCGGCGGGTCGGAGGTGCCAGGTAAGGCGATGGTGTACGAGCCTGACGGTGAGGGAAACGGAAGTCCAAGGTAAAGGTATTTGGATCACCCCCCTGTTTGTTCTGTCAGGCACATTTCACGCAATTGCGTTGTTCCTGTTTTGCCAAATAGAGCATCTTGTCTGCTTGTTGGAACAGTTCGGAAGAGAGCATATCCTTTTCGGGAGTCATGGTGCTCACACCTGCACTGACGGTAACCACATCGTCTACAGCGGAAGTTTTGTGAGGGATCTCCAATTCACAGATTGCCTGCCGTACTCTTTCTGCGATTGTGAATGCATCCTCCCGGTTGGTGCCAGGTAACAGGATGACGAATTCCTCTCCGCCATAGCGGGCGCATAGATCGGTGGAACGCGAGGCGAAACCCTGTAGTGTTTCGGCGATCTTCTGCAGGCAACGGTCGCCTTCGAAATGCCCGTAATGATCATTGAATTCCTTGAAATGGTCGATATCAACGATAATCAATGAGATGTGAGTGCCGTTTCGCTGGGCGCATGACCATTCCCTGTTCAGTGCAGTGTCATACATACGCCGGTTGGCGATACCGGTGAGCCCATCCAGCATGGAAATACGCTCGAGTTTCCTGTTGGCTTCGACCAGCTGGCTCTCCAGCTTCTTTCGCTCCGAGATGTCGAACATGAAGCCGATCAGTGTTGTGGTGACGCCATCTTTCCGGATCACGTGGACGACATCCCGGATCCAGACATAGTCGCCATTTTTGCTGAGTGCGAGATAATCCGCCTCATGGTCGATGCCGTTTTCAGATTGTGTCACACAAAAATTTACCACCGATTCCCGGAAGTCGGGGTGAATTCTGTCCATCCAGTCCTGCGCCGATTTCCAGCTGTCAGGGGGCCACCCCAGCAGTTCTTCGATCTGCGGGCCGATATAGACGAATTCCTTGGTCGCCCAGTCGATCGCCCAGGGAATGGCTTTGGTCGATTCGAGTAAGGTCTTGTACATATCATCGTCTTTTCCTGGCATGTCTTAGCTCCTCGACTGGAAATCGGATCAATCGTTCCATTGGGGGACGATCTCCCTGGCCATAGCCAAAGTTTTTTCACTATACATCAGAACCGTATTGGCAGGACAGTAGGCGGAGTCGGCAACGGTAATGGCATATTCGCCAACCAGAGTCCCATCGCCATGAATGGTGTTGGAGGGGGTGTAAAGGGCATGCCCATACGGAATCTGAAAGGCCGTGAAATGATATTCGTGTTCGGCGGTCTTCTTGCCGATGACGATGTAGCCTCCACAGTCTTCAGAAAGAGGGATATGCACATGAGGAAAATCATGGGTCTCGACAAAGATACCACCGCCACCATGGCTTTGCATGAGGAAATCAGCCCGATACCTTTTGTTATAGGTATAGCGCATCAATGCGATCTCATAACGGCGCGAGGAAATGGCGAATTCACTTTGATTGTCAAGCAAGCGTAGTCCATAGTGCTTGACGTTGTCCCTGTCCGCCAGTACGGCTGGAATCCTGAAATCATCCGGTACCAGCAGAGCCCCCATGCCGCCAAAACTGTTGGCCGAGACCCCGTGGACCACCTGGATACCTCTTTCCAGGGCCTGTTGAGTATCGAGCCATTCAGCGATTATGGCTGCATAAGGGGTTTTCGTCTGTGCCGGGGTGACTGTCTGGTGATGTGAAAGGTCAAGTTTCCAGGTGGAAACGCCCTTGTCGATGAAGGCCACCAGCCCATGGGTGGTGAGTACCGGGTCATTTTTGTCTGCTTTCCCACCCTTGATTGCATAGCGTGTCAATTGCACACTGTCAACCAACGCTTCCTCTATCAGGCTGGAAGATGCCGAGGTTATGTTTGTTTTGATTGCCATCTGAGAGTCTCCAATTGGTTGGTTGCATTTCAAGGGCCGAATATTTGGAAAGAACGGGTTCTGGTTAAAGGATAGTCCTGACCGCTGAGTAGCAATGGGTTGTTTTGATATATGGTTTAGTATATGT
>JALVSV010000136.1 GCA_027024125.1 Methylothermaceae bacterium
TTCGGTAAATTTCATTTCCTCCGGTTTGCGCTCCATTTCCAGTAAATCCTGCGGTTGAATCCGCACCGGTACGTAATGGAGGATGTCGTGATGCACCACTGTTTCCCGCTCCCCGTTAAAGGTGCGCGCTGCTACCTGGTGCAATATCCATTGGTGATGGGCTTCATCCCACTCCATCCGGCGGGCATCCAGGCGGCGAACGATTTCCGTGCCGTTAAAGAAAAGGATGTTCACGTCGCGGGCAACTTTGCGGGTTTCGTTGTAGTAGCGAATGAACACCTGCCGTTGCAGGCCATCCTGAATGGCAATCCGGTGCCGCGTTTTGACCGGCAGGCGTTTTTCTTTTTTAATATCAAAGCGGTACAGGTCCAGGCGGGCGCGATTGGCATCCACCACCACCGTTTCCGTGGCAATGCCGGTCACGATGCTAAAAACCAATGCCGCGGCCAGCAAGGGAGCCAGCAGGCGGTACAAACTGATGCCGGCACTCTGGCAGGCAATGACTTCGTTGTGTTGCGCCATGGTTCCCATGGAAAACAGGGTGCTGATGAGCACGTCAATGGGCAAGGTGAGGACGATAATGAAGGGGATGTAATACAGATAATACAGCACCACCTGGGTGGTGGTGGCGTGGTAGCTCAGGAATTTGTCCAGATTTTCAATAAGGTCAATGACCACAAAAACCACAATCATCCCCAGAATAACAAACAGGAAGATGGTGAAGAACTTGCGCAAAATGTACCGATCCAGCAGTGTCATGGGGTGGTGCTTTCCTCCGGTTGAAAAAACATGCGGATAAATTTGGGTATTCGTTCCCACTGGAAGAAGACGGTTTCCTTTACGGTGCGGAACGTCAGGTAAACACCCCATAGACCCACAATGACATTGGGAAACCACATGGCCCAGAATGGCGACAGCAGTTGACGATCGGCCAGTTCTTCGCCGCCAATCAGGCATGCCCAGTACAAAATAAAAAATCCCAGACTAAAGGTAAATCCCACACCCAAGCTGCCTTTGCGGGCTTTAATCCCCAGCGGTGCACCAATGAGTACAAAAACGATGGCGGCAAAGGGGATGGAGTATTTTTTGTGAATCTCCACTTCCAGCTTATTGATTTGCCGTTGGTAATAGCGCATGCTGCTGCGGGCCGCATCCATTTGCACCTGAATGCTGGAAAGCCGGGAAGCGGCGCGGGTATCGGGCTTTGGCGGTGGGGCAGAATCGGCAGCAGTGGCCAGCAGGTGTTGAATCTCCTCCGGGGTGTACAGTACTTTTTTCAGCAAATCATTCACTTTTTGCTGCTCTTTCCGGATGTTTTCCCGGTATTGGGCAATGCGTTCTTTCATCATGCCAATGGACATTTCGCGGTCGCCGCGGATGTCGCTTTCTTCCCGTTTGAAAACCATCTCCGGGGCGGGAATGTAAAATACGTTGCGCTCAAAATGGAGGCGGCGGTATTCCCGGAAGGTGCGGGTGTCCATTTCGTGAATTTCGCCGTTAAACAGGTTCAGCACCAGGCGTTCGCGCTGTTCATCAAAATACAAAAAGCCGTAGTCGGCAATTACGGTCCGTTGCACATCGTTGTTGCTTTGATCAAAAATGATGACGTGTTTCAGGCGGTCCCGGTTGGATGGTGATTCGTATTCCGGTGCCAGGACATCGCTTTTGGCCATCAAATTGGCGGTAACGGGCCGCTCAATGGCTTCCACAAACATCTGCATTTTTTTGATTTTCAGAAATACCCCCGGTTCCAGTTGCAGGGTGGGCTTTTTGCGCGAAATACTTTGAAATAACAGCCGGGCTTCGTGGTTAAATTCCGGCAACACGCGGTCATTAAACCATATCATGAATACCATTACCACTGCGGCTCCCAGCAATGCCGGCCGAACAATTTGAACGATGTTGATGCCGGAGCTTTTCAGAATGATGATTTCGTTATCGGCGGACATGCGGCCAAATGCCATTAAGGATGCCACCAGCACGGACATGGGAATGG
>JALVSV010000137.1 GCA_027024125.1 Methylothermaceae bacterium
TTCTTCAATCAAGGCCAGGGCGGCATCAGACGCAACCACTCGAGCGACAGTGCAGGTCATATGACAGGCTTGCTCACTACGAGAATCCGTCAGAAAAAACCCATTGGCTTGGTATCGTGGCTTGTCAATATGTTTTTGGTCTGTTGATAATGATTGAGCATCATTTTATGGGTTTCCCGGCCGATGCCAGACTGTTTGTAGCCACCAAAGGCAGCATGAGCCGGGTAAAGGTGGTAACAGTTGGTCCACACCCGCCCAGCCTGAATGCGCCGCCCCATGCGATAAGCAAGATTGGTATTCATCGTCCAGATTCCTGCACCAAGCCCATAGAGGGTGTCATTGGCTATCTGCAATGCATCGTTCTCATCCCTGAAAGTGGTCACGGCCAGGACCGGGCCAAAGATCTCCTCCTGGAAGATGCGCATCTTGTTGTGTCCTTTGAACACTGTCGGGCAGACGTAGTAACCTCCGGCCAGGTTTCCTCCCATTTCCAGAGAGTCTCCACCAATCAGGCATTCTGCGCCTTCCTGCCGGGCGATATCGAAATAGGAGAGAATCTTTTCCTTTTGCTCGGATGATGCCTGGGCTCCCATCATGGTGTCGGTGTCAAGGGGATCGCCGACCCGGATGGCCCTGACCCGTTCAAGAGCGTGAGCAATGAACTCCTCATAGATGGAGTCCTGGATCAAGGCCCTCGAGGGGCAGGTGCAAACTTCTCCCTGATTCAGAGCGAACATGGTAAAGCCTTCCAGGGCCTTGTCGAGATAGTCTTCTCCGGAGGTCATGACATCCTGGAAGAAAATATTGGGTGATTTGCCGCCGAGCTCCAGCGTCACCGGAATGAGAGTTTCCGAAGCGTACTGCATGATCAAACGTCCAGTGGTGGTTTCTCCAGTGAAGGCGATCTTGGCAATTCGCGGGTTTTGGGCCAGAGGCTTTCCTGCTTCGACCCCGAAGCCATTGACCACGTTCAGGACGCCTGGTGGTATCAGTTCTCCCACTGTTTCCAGCCATACCATGATGGAAGCCGGGGTTTGTTCGGCGGGTTTCAATACCACACAGTTACCGGCTGCGATGGCTGGAGCCAGCTTCCAGGCAGCCATCAGCAAAGGAAAGTTCCAGGGTATGATCTGACCGACTACACCCAGGGGCTCGTGGAAATGGTAAGCCACGGTCTTGTCGTCGATTTCACTGATTCCGCCTTCCTGGGTGCGGATGGCGGCGGCGAAATAACGAAAATGATCGATAGCCAGGGGAATGTCTGCGGCCAGGGTTTCGCGGATGGGCTTGCCGTTGTCCCATGTTTCGGCGACTGCCAGGGCCTCGAGATTTTGTTCCATACGGTCGGCGATTTTTAGCAAAAGGCCGGCCCGTTCGGCAGGTGGCGTGTGACTCCACCCGTCTTTGGCAGCGTGAGCCGCGTCAAGGGCTTTTTCTATGTCTTCTACAGTGGAACGAGCCACCTCACAGAAGGGGGCTCCAGTGACCGGCGTGATATTCTGGAAATACTGGCCCTTGACCGGCGCAACCCATTGACCACCAATGAAATTGTCGTAACGAGTTCTGAAGGTGACTTTGGAATCCTGGGTGTTGGGTTGGGCGTAGAGCATGGTGGGCACCTCAATAGGCTTCGTTCGGGGATGGGATGGAATTATACAGGCTGCCCGCTCGCCTTCAAGGATCATGCCGACGTTACGGCTGGCTATTCGACGGTTCTCGAATGGATCGGGGATCAAAGCTCAGTTGCATTCATGGGATCCTGTGAACCACCGGCTTGATGCCTTGCTTTTGGTAGGCGCGGTATTTTTCACGGCCGGTTTGTCTGATGTTGGCATCCGTATCGACTATTTCGACAATCCGTTGAAACCGCAGCCAATCTTCAGGAATGTCGTTGGACAGGTTGATCAGAAAGTCATGAAACCCCTCGGGTGCTGAATTCATCCCTATAAGAATGGGGGTCAATTGCACGTCAGCGTGATTTGAATCCAGGGCATGAGGAATGAAACTGCCTTGTCGAAAGGTCCAAAGCAGGTCGTCGAGCAGGGCGGCTACCGTGGCATCTGGAACCCGGATAAAAACCCGGTGGCCGTTTTTCCATGCTTTTTCGGTCAAACGGCAAACATAAAGCCGCCGGGCTGTGGGGTCGGTGCCGGCGAGCACGTAGAAATCCAATTGGGGCATTATCCCGCGCGATCAAGCAGGAACTGGGTCAGCAACGGGACCGGGCGTCCAGTGGCACCTTTGTTTTGGCCGCTGATCCAAGCCGTTCCCGCGATATCCAGGTGTGCCCACTGGAATTTTTCTGTGAATCTGGACAAGAAGCATGCCGCAGTAATGGTACCGGCATCACGGCCCCCGATATTGGCCATATCGGCAAAATTGGATTTGAGCTGATCCTGATAGTCTTCCCACAAAGGCAGCTGCCACGCTCTGTCGAGGCTGGTTCGACCCGCTTTCAGGAGAGCCTGGCAAAGCTTATCGTCATTGCCTAACAGCCCGGAAGCATGGTGCCCCAGAGCGACGACACACGCACCTGTCAGGGTGGCGATATCTATCACCAGCTCGGGGTCGTATCGTTCCGTAAAGGTAAGGGCGTCACAGAGGATCAAGCGCCCTTCGGCATCTGTGTTGAGGATTTCGACAGTCTTGCCGGCCATGGACTTGACGATGTCACCCGGTTTATTGGCCTCTCCGTCCGGCAGGTTTTCGCTGGCGGGTATGACTCCGACGAGATTCAGAGGCAGGGCCATTTCTGCAGCCGCCAGCAGGGTACCGAGCACACTGGCGCCGCCGCACATGTCGTATTTCATTTCATCCATGTTTTGAGCGGGCTTGAGGGAGATGCCGCCGGCATCAAAGGTCAGCCCTTTGCCCACCAGGGTGATGGGCTTGTCTTTGGCTTTTGCGCCCAGATACTCCAAGACAATCAACTTGGCCGGCTGGCGGCTTCCCCGGGAGACCGACAAAAGGGCGCCCATCCCTAACTTCTCCATGTCACTTTCCTCCAGGATCGTGACTTTGACTGTACTGAAGCGGTCGGCAAGCCTGATTGCCTGATCGGCCAGATAAGTAGGGGTGCAGACATTACCAGGAAGGTTGGCCAGATCCTTGGCCAAAGTCATGCCCGAAGCCATGGCTTTCCCTTCAATGATTCCCCTTTCAAGTTCTTTGCTATTCTGCCTGTCGTCGAGATGGAAATCGACCCTGGAAAGTACCGGCAGATCCCCAGCCTCGCTTTTCATGGACGTGAAACGATAACATCCTTGTTGGAGCCGCAGCGCAAGCTGTCTTGCCTTCCAGCGTATATCGACCTCTTCGACCTGAGCCTCGGGCAAAGCACAAAGGGCCTGCTTGGAATGGGTTGCGGTCAAAGCTTTGGCGGTGGCGTCAATCGACTTGGCGAATTGTGCAGGACTCAGTTCTTTTTTTTTGCCAAGGCCCACTACCAGGATTCGATCTGACCTGCATCCAGGCAGTTGATGCAGCAACAAGGTGTCTCCAGTCCTGGCCTTGAAGCCCTCACGTTTCAGAACTTTGACCAGGGTACCATTGCTTGCCCGGTCGAGGAGTTCGGCGCTGGGGGTTGGCTTGAGCTTTTCATGGAAGCCAACAATCAGACAGTGGGTGCGTTTCTTGTCGATGGCGCCAGTATGTGGGGCAAAGTCCATGTTGGGATTCCTTTCCGTCAATCAGGCAGACTCTTCACTTGTCTGGGTGCTACCGGTTTGATTTTCACCTTCCTTTTCCAGGCTGGCGAATCGGGCCCCAAAAAACATGGCTATGTAGACTTCTATCGCCAGCATGATCATGTAAAGCAGTGCAGGCAGTCTGGCGAATGTCAAGGCGAAGAATAATACGACAAATAATGATGTCAACGCTGGGTGAGCCAGGAACTCTTCATGCCTGATAGTTATCTTATAATAATTAATGTTCATGACTTCTAAGTGCCTCCTCTTCGATGAGAAATTTCGGAATATCATAAATTTGCATACCGTTTTTCATTATAAGCCAATAACGCGATGGATGGCAGGCTGAAACCACTTTTCAAATACCGTATGGGACAAGGCTATGATACGATTTAACCAATTCAAGGCGGGAGACGTTGATGACAGAACGAAACGAAAATGAGAACAAGCTTAGCCAGGGGTTGGAACGGCTGAGAGAAGAACTGAAGAGTGAAAAGATCGACGATGCCACTCGACAACGTTTGGAGTCTCTGGCTTCCAGGGTGGAAAACCAGCTGAAAAAACAAAGGGATGAAGAAACCCATCACAATTTGTTGCAGGAGCTCGAAGAGGAAATCATGCGTTTCGAGGTTGCCCATCCCCGCCTCACCGCAATCTTCAATGATATTATGGTGGCACTGGGTAATATGGGGATTTGAACCTGTTTGTTTGATCTAGATTAACATCCACACAATTCGAGCATTGCCAATATTCAACCTCGTCAAGAAGCTGCTGAAACAGGAATGTTCCGCGCGGCAGCCGAGAATCTATCCCCGTCCAGAGCATACGATATCCAGGTCCCAGATCAGCCCCAATGCGCTGAAGGTTCTGTATCGGCTAAAGAGTGCCGGTTTTCGTGCATGCCTGGTCGGTGGCTGTGTGCGCGATCTGTTGCTTGGACGTGAACCCAAGGACTTCGATGTCGCCACGGATGCCCACCCCAATCAAATACGGGAATTGTTTCGCAATTGCCGTCTGATAGGGCGCCGTTTTCGTTTGGCCCATGTCCATTTCCGATCCGAAATCATCGAAGTGGCTACATTTCGTTCAGCTGTAACTTCCCGGGAGGGTGGGGATTGGTTGAAACAGGAAGAGACAGGGCGTGTTTTGCGGGATAACGTCTACGGTACCATCGAAGAGGATGCTTGGCGCCGGGATTTTTCTGTCAATGCGCTTTACTATGATATCGCTGATTTTTCCGTGGTCGATTATGTAGGTGGAATGGAAGACCTGCGTAATGGTTTGTTGCGCCTCATCGGTGACCCCGGGCAACGCTTTCGTGAGGACCCGGTGAGGATGCTTCGGGCGGTGCGTTTCAAGACCAAACTGGGGTTCAGGCTGGATCATCAGTGTGAAGCTCAGTTGCCGCATTTGGCTTCCTTACTGACAGATGTTCCCCCTGCCAGGTTATACGATGAGGTCTTGAAGCTGTTTCTGTCTGGCAATGCAGTACAGACGTTTGAAAACCTCCGCCATTACAATCTGTTTGCTCCATTGTTCCCTTCCACCGATATTGCGCTGTCTCAAGAACACGAGGGTTTTCCATTGGTCTTCCTGGTGAAGGCTCTGGAAAATACCGACTTGAGAATCCAGGAAAATAAGGCGGTGACGCCTTATTTTCTGTATGCCGCCTTGCTATGGGAGCCGGTGCGATTGGCTGCAGAGAGAATCCAGGCGGAGGGTCAGGCACCTGTGATTGCCATGCAAGAGGCTGTGAGTGAAGTTTTGAGTGCGCAGATCAAGCATGTTGCCATACCCAGGCGGGTCACCCTTCCCATGCGTGAAGTTTGGACGTTACAGCCCCGTTTCGAGCATCGGTTGGGACGAAGACCCTTTCGCCTTCTGGCTCATCCGCGTTTTCGTGCAGCCTATGATTTTCTACTCATCAGGAGTGAATCCGGTGAAGCGGACCCGGATTTGGCTCAATGGTGGACCCGTCTACAACAGGCGAATGGTGAGGAGCGCCGCAAGATGACCACCGGCCAAAAACGGCGCCGGCGGAGGCGTTCCAGGCGTCGCACGACAGGTAAACAGGACCCGGCTTCTTCGTGACCACAGCCACCGTCGCCTATATCGGGTTGGGCAGCAATTTGGATGATCCTAAAGAACAGGTACTGCGTGCCAGTCGTGCTGTCGCAAATTTACCAGAAAGTCGGGAGATCGCTTTTTCCGGCCTGTACCGCAGTGATCCGATGGGGCCACAGGACCAACCGTCCTACATCAATGCTGTGATGGCTTTGGATACCACACTGTCTCCATTTGAATTACTGGCATCCCTGCAGACAATAGAAAGGGATCATGGAAGGGTTCGGAAAGGGGTCAGGTGGGGACCGAGAACACTTGATCTGGATATTCTGCTCTATGGTCGTGCATGTGTTCGTACGGAATCATTGATCATTCCCCATGCAGGATTGGCGCAGCGGCCCTTCGTACTTTACCCTCTGGCAGAAATAGCCCCACCGGATTTAACGATTCCTGGCAAAGGAAGTCTGAAGATGCTGCTCAATGCCTGTCCACAAGAAGGGTTGGAACGTTTATGAATGATACTTTGACGGTGAC
>JALVSV010000138.1 GCA_027024125.1 Methylothermaceae bacterium
GCCAGCACCCGGTTGTTCAGATCAATGAATGCCCGCAGCAACTGCCCGGAGGGATCTAACTTGACCGCCAGCCGCCCCTCGGTGAAATCAAGCTGAACCCGGTGAGCCCCAGCCTGCAGACAGCCGCGGATGTCCTCCACAGCTTCCCGGACCAGATCTTCCAGAAAAGCCTCTCTCGGATAACCTTCGATGCCTTCCTCAGGATAGAGGAGGCCCAGGGCAGAGGGAGCAATGACCGCCTGTTTGACCGGGACGTGGGCGAATCGCTGGGCGGCGCGCAGATAACTTTCAGCGTGGGTTTCATAACGGAAAGGACCCCCGGTCAGGCGTGGCAAACGACGGCTATGGCCGTCAGCGAAGACAATTTCCACTCCGTCCGGGGCGATGTTGTTGAGACCGTCGAGAGGGTAAGTGGCGAAACTGGGCTTGGCCTGCTCACCGTCGCTGATCACCGGTGATCCAGTGGCCTCGAAGCGACGGATAGTATCCCGAAGCGCCTCGATCTGGATGGTTTCCAGTTCCTCCCGAGACAGGTTGCCTGTGCGAAAAGCCTGCAGGGCGTCCAGCAGCTGTGGTGGTCTGGGGATGCTGCCGATGGGTTCAGTGGGGATTTGCATGACGGGTTCTCTAGTGCTGTCAGATCAAAAAGCCTTGACTTCGTACCCTGCTACGGCCTTTAGCCTGTCAAAGTCGGAGAGATTGCATTATGCCCTTCATTACCATCTTCGACAATCCCAAATCATTACGAAAGGAGAGCGCCATGAATATACATACCCGTTTCATCAAAATTCTGGTGATAATCCTGTCACTGTGCCTACTATCGGTCCAGCCTGCCGTTTCCCATGAAAAGAACCTGCATCGCCTGGATACCAATCCCCACGTCAGAACTCCCATCACCCACGGGTTCTGGTTCCCCAAACTGGTCACCCTAGGTGAAGAATGGTATCGGGGACGACTGATCCAACAGGACGGACATGGCGAAACCGGGGAACTGCCAGACAAAAACGACACTGATGGCCATTTGGGGTTCACAGCGGTCAACGCCACCCGCTGGCTGATCACCCATCACTGGTTCAACGGCGACGATGTTCTGGCAGATGATCAGCTCTATTCCCGCAATCCTAACTGGTTCTTCAACGCTGCAGATCCTGCCGATTCGGTCATGGGGGTCTTCGCCTTGTTTCGCTGGGGAATCATTGATGAAATGACGGCCCGGCTGATGATCCACAGGATGATCAATCGTTATACGGACCAGACCTATTCCATTCTCGGCAGTGGTGCCTGGCTTCAGGCGATGGCTGATCTGTCGCAAACAGACTTCACGGACAATAATAGTACGAGGGATGTACCCAATCCTTTGGATCTGCCTCCCGCAGAAGCCATCCGCAACGAAGTCGCCGTGATCATCACCCACCATTTCTTCGGCCGCAATCGCAACAACACCGACCGTGTCATGACCAGAATCTACCCTGATCTGGTTGAAATCCTCATGAAATTCAATAGTCATAAGATCAGTGAGCGGGAAGCAAGGTTGAAGATTGCTGTGCTGACAACCCGGATGGGTCGAGGAAAACGCCATGGAGATGTAGACAATCGATAGAAAACTCAAGGGCCCAGTCAATCCACCGCTTCCAGCTCCCGCCGACGCTCGGCGGCCCAATGCAGGAACTCGGTTTCGGTCAAGGGAGGACTAAAAAAATAGCCTTGAAAATAATCACATCCCAGGGCGCTCAGAGTTGCATACTGCTCCGGCGTCTCCACTCCCTCGATCACCACTTTCAAACCCAGACCGTGCGCCATATCGACGATTGACCGGATCAAGGTGACGTGCGAATCAGCCAACGCCATGTTGGTCACGAAACTACGGTCGATCTTGAGCACGTGCAGGGGGAACTGCTGCAGACGGGCCAGGGATGAATGGCCGGTGCCGAAATCGTCGATGGCGATCTTGAAACCACCGGCCGCCAGTTGGCGGACTTGTCGCACCATG
>JALVSV010000139.1 GCA_027024125.1 Methylothermaceae bacterium
CATGGTCAAAGTAGCGGTCCGTTGAGACACGGGAAGGAGGGCCAAGGCATCCCGGACCACCGCCACGATCTGTCCCGGATCGGTCTTCAGTTCGCGCCTGACCAGCTGACGTGCCACGGCCATGGACAGACCCACCAGTTCCTGTTCCACCTGCTCGTCCAATTGTGACAGTGGTTCGGCCAACAGATCCATCATTTGTCTGAAATGACCGATTTCAGCATTCAGGGATTGCCTCGCCTCCTCGAACCCCTCCTTCTCCCCCTGCTCACGCCCCTCCCTGTAACCCTGCTGAAACCCCTTGTCATACCCTTCCTTGTATCCCTCCTGGCTGCCTTTGTCGAAACCCTCGCGGTAACCCTGAGTATGTCCCTCACGGGAGGCTTCCTCGAAAGCGGCCCGCTGCATTTCCTCCAGTTCTTCTGCTGTCGGCACAGGAGGCGTTTCGGAAGATGTCGCCGGTTGATCCCCCGGTTCTTCCTGCAGATCCTGTTGCAGGGCGCTGGCAAAGCTGTCCTCCGGTTGCACCTCAGGCCACTGCAAGGGGGCGGCTTCCTGGACTTCCTCTGGAGTGAAACTTTGATCAGATGAGTTCATCTCCACCTCCACCCAGGGTTATCTCACCCGCGTCAGCGAGGCGCCGGGCAATCTGTAGAATATCCTTTTGCGCCGCTTCCACTTCGCTCAGTTTGGCCGGTGGCGCGGCTTCCAGATCGTCACGCAGCATTTCCGCCGCACGGCGTGACATGTTGGCAAAGATCTTTTCCTTGAGCTCCTCGTCGGCACCCCGCATGGCCAGCAGCAGGCTGTCGGTGGAAATATCCCGCATCAGGGTCTGTATGCTGCGATCGTCCAGCTTGGCCAGATCGTCGAATACGAACATTTTGTCCTGAATCTGCACGGCAAGGTCCGGGGCCTTGTCTTCCAAAAATTCCATCACACCCGCTTCGACACTGCTCTCGACCAGGTTCAGTATTTCTGCGGCCTTGGCAACCCCCCCCACAGAAGAAGACTTGACCGTCTTGCCCGATAACTGCTTCTCCATGATACTGTCCAGCTCCTTCAACGCATCGGGCTGAATGGCTTCAAGAGAAGCGATTCTCATCACGATGTCAGGCCGCATGCCTTCCGGCAAATATCCCAGGACCGCCGAAGCCTGGGCAGGATCGAGCATGGAAAGAATGATCGCCACGATCTGGGGATGCTCAAGGCGGATCAATTCGGAAATCGCCCGTGGTTCCATCCATTTGAGCTGCTCGATCCCCCGGCTGTTGCGGCTCAGCAGAATACGATCGATCACCGACCCTGCCTTGTCCTCGCCCAGGGCCTCGGTGAGTACTCCACGGATATAATCGTCCGACCGCAGGCCAATGGCAGTCTGATCACGGATATGTTCCAGAAACGTCTCCACCACCTTTCCCACCATCTCCCCACGAATGTTCTGCAGATTGGCCATGGCCATACCCAGCATCTGCACTTCCTTGGGACCCAGAAACTTCAATACCTGCGCCGCATACTGCTGGCCCACCGCCAACAACAGCAACCCGGCGCGGTCGATCCCATCCAGTTCATCCACCTGAGGCATCCTCTTCAACCCAGTTCTTGATCACCTGCACGACCCTGTCCGGATCTTCATCGATCAGACGTCGCACGAATTCCAGCCTTCTTTCATAGCTCTGTGGCCCCTCCAACATCAACAACTGCTCACTCTGCTCTTCCAGAGACCGGGCCGCCTCGTCCTCCCCGGAGGTCTTTTCCTCGTCATCCTCACCACCTTGTTCATCACCCATGCCGGCGGACGACTCTTCTGTCGGCGGCAACAGGCGGCGCATCAGAGGGCGCAGAACCGCAAAGATCAGCACCAGTATCAACAGCATCGCAACCAACAACTTGCCAACAGACCATACCCATGGTTGTTGCCATAAAGGAATGGCGGGCGGAGTGATCTCTTCATCTCCATGGAAAGCCACGTTGGTGACGGTCACCCGATCG
>JALVSV010000140.1 GCA_027024125.1 Methylothermaceae bacterium
ATTCTGTTCCAGTCGTCAAACGATGGCAATCACAGCAGAAGATCGAACACTTGCGTCGCCCTGTCCCAATGAAGCGTTTGAGGATTCTTGACCTCGGGATCGATAATCTTGAATGTTTGCGCCAGAACGTAGACAAGCCCCCCCACGATTTCGGGCAACCTGGTTTCCACCTCTCCGCTATAATCCAGAGGCAGGCTGGGCAGGGTCGCCAATTGGTCCAGGATTGGCTGCAGCTCTATGACCAGGTCGAGCTGGCGGAAATGATGGATGCTTTCTTGAAGTCCTTTGGTGATTGGCAGGTCATGCACCTGAATCACATCACGCCCGTTGGCTTTGGCCTTTGCAACGCCAATAAGCAACAAATCATGAATTTTGTGATTCAGGAAATCCGACATTCGCTTCAAATCGGATTTATCCACATCCAGTGAAGCCGCTTCGCGGAAGAAACGCTCAAACTGACTGATTCCCATGATACTCATAATGGTATTCTCCTTGTTCACGTGTTTCCCAATTGGAAGGTCCAGTTCATATGTAGGTACAATCTTCACCAATCTCAAGCCTGCCCGCAGACAAATCCAGTATCAATCCCGCATCACGAGTCGGTAAAAGTTTTTGCCTGATATGAACCCACCATTGTACTAGTGGATTTGTCATAATATCTATCATGAAGTGGAGAACCGTCACCCGACCATCTTAAAACCTCCACCCAGGCAACTCTTCGCAACCTGGACCTGGATAATTCTCATTGAAACTCCAAACTCTAGACCAATGACAACACCCAAACCACTGATCGGCGTCATCATGGGCTCAAAATCCGACTGGGATACCATGCATCACGCCACCGACATCCTGGAACAACTCGTGATACCTTTCGAGGTCAAAGTGGTTTCTGCACACCGCACCCCAGATCTACTGTTTTCATATGCCGAAACAGCCAGGGAACGGGGACTCGAGGCCATTATTGCCGGTGCCGGTGGTGCCGCCCACCTGCCCGGCATGGTCGCGGCCAAAAGCACTTTACCAATCTTGGGTGTCCCGGTTCAGTCACGTTCGCTCAACGGGCTGGATTCGCTTCTTTCCATCGTCCAGATGCCCGCAGGCATTCCGGTAGGAACCCTCGCCATAGGAAGAGCAGGCGCCATCAATGCCGCCCTGCTGGCCGCAGCCATGTTGGCCAACAAATATCCAGAGATTGCCAGTGCCCTGGAAATCTTCCGGCACCGGCAGACAGAATCGGTGCTCGCTCATCCAGACCCCAGGGAGGATCAACAATGAGGGTTGGTATCATCGGTGGCGGCCAATTGGCGCGCATGCTCGCTCTGGCAGGATATCCACTGGGCCTTGAATTCACCGTACTCGATCCGGCGCAGGATGCCTGCGCCTCTGTCCTGTGCGAACACATTTGCGCACCCTACGACGATCCCAATGCCCTGAGCCAACTAGCTGAAAAATGTGACGTGATCACCTATGAATTCGAGAACGTTTCCCTGGAAGCACTGGAAGTGCTGGCCGAAACCACTGCCATACGCCCACCTTTAACCGCTCTGGCCAAAAGCCGTGACCGGTTGAAGGAAAAGACCCTGTTCCAGGAATTGGAAATCCCCACCCCCAGATTCCTGGCCATCGACAGCCACCAGGATTTGGAAACAGCGCCAAAAATACTGGGCTGGCCGTTCGTTCTTAAAACCAGACAATTTGGCTACGACGGCAAGGGACAACATGTGATCCATCACCGGAAGGATATGGAAGATGCCTGGAATTCGCTACAGGGACAACCTTTGATCGCTGAAAGCTTCATCCCCTTTCAGCGTGAGGTTTCCATCATCGGGGTACGCAACGCACACGGCCAGATCATTTTTTACCCACTGAGTGAAAACGTACACAAAAACGGCATCCTTCACACGTCCCGCTGCCGTCTTGGCGACTCCCAGACCAGACCGGCAGAAGTGCTGGCCACGAGGTTACTGGATCGCCTCGATTATGTCGGCGTCCTGGCATTGGAGTTGTTCGAGATCAACGGCCGCTTGCTCGCCAACGAAATGGCACCCAGAGTCCATAATTCCGGACACTGGACCATAGAAGGTGCTGAAACCAGCCAGTTCGAAAACCACTTGCGTGCGATACTGGACCTCCCTCTTGGAACCACAGAAGCCGTAAAACATACGGCCATGGTCAATTTCATCAGTGTGTTGCCGGAGCCGACAGACGTGTTGGAGCTGCCCGGGGTCCACCTTCACACCTATGGCAAGACCGAACGCCCAGGGCGCAAGGTGGGACACGCCACCATCCGCGCTGCAGACAACAAGATACTGGATATCCGGCTACACCACTTATTGGCTCTTTTACCCTAAGCACACGAGGCATAGCCATGGCCGAAATAGAACTCAACCGCCTGCCCGGCCCAGACCGCCCAACGGCAGAAACCCAACCGGGACCTGCCTGGTATCAGTCCAGGCGGTTGATCATCTTCACCCTCGTCACCACCGTTACCCTGGTCATAGGTCTGTTAGTGGTTTTCCTGCGGCCACCCATCTACCAGGCCAGCGCCTCCCTGCTCACCAAGGCTCCCAAGGCAGCCGATCAGGCAGAAACGCTCATCGATCCCAACCGCGCCATGACCGCCCCTGTCGATCCACAGCATGTGGCCATCCAAAGGGTATTGCTTACTGCCCAACCTTTGCTGGTGGAAACCCTGGAACGCTTGGAGAGGGATGCGTTGTTGCCCGAAGGCATCACCCCAGCCGATATCAAATCGATTTTGAGTGTGGAACCGGTACCCGATACCAATCTGGTGGCGCTTCGTGCGGAAGGCAGTGACCAGGAACTGCTCGCCCCCCTGGTGAATACCTGGATCGACGTGTACATGGAAAATCGGATCAGGCAGATCCAGCAAACCACCGGGGTCACTCTCGATGCGCTACGGGCCCAACTCGCAGCCCTGGAGACGAAAATCGCCGAGAAACGCCATCAATTGGACGAATTCCGCCGACGCTACGACATCGCTTCACTTGAGCGCAGTGAGAATGATGTTCTCTCCCGCCTCAGAGGGTTGAACGAGTCTTTGAACAAGGCCAGCGAAGAAGCCGTCCTGGCCAAAACCAGACTGGAAGCCATCAAACAGTCGATTGCCGAAGGCAAACCCGTCGTCCCCGAGAGTGATGAACGGGTACTGGCCGTCTTGGTGGAGCAGGCCCAGCGTCTGCGTGAACAGCTCACCGAACTGGAACAGCGTTTCACCCCTGATTATATTCGCCTCAATCCACAATATCGAAAGATCCCCAAGCAACTGAAAGAAGTCGAGGCGAAAATCGACAGCCTGACAGGCAGCGGTAGAAAAGTCGTCCTGACCAGGGCCGAACGTGATTATGCGAGTGCCAGACAGGCGGTTGAGGAGATTCGTCGGCAGCTGGATGAACAAAAAATTCTCGCCACTGAATTCAGCACCCGCTTCGCCGAACACGAGGCTCTGGTCAAAGAGCTGGAACAGATGGAGGAAAATCAACGCGAACTCCAAAATCGCCTGACCCGGCTGGAGGTCAAGCAGAGCGAGGACTATCCCCAGGTGGAAGTGGTCGAACGTGCCTACTTCCCTGAGCACCCGATCCGTCCTCACTATTGGCGGGACGCCTTATGGGTTCTGGCCGCCTCTCTCGGCCTGGGGCTTGTCGCAGTCTGGCTGGCAGAATTTTTGACCCGGCAGGAAAAAGCTTCACCGGAAACCCGATTGACCCTGTCAGGCATCCACGTCTATGCCAATTCAAAGGGCCAAGAGGTTTTGGCTCATGCCGAAACCCCACAGCAGCCAATTCTGGAGAACCAGCCATCACCCAACGCCTTGGAAAGCCCAGATCTCCGGGAGCTGAGTCGAAAGGATATCGAAAAACTGCTGGACAGTGCCGATCTACGCACCCGGCAAAGTATTGCCCTGTTGCTCTGTGGACTGACTGCCGACGAGATTACCCGCCTCGATGCCAGCCATTTCGATCTGAATCAGGAAATCATCTTTTCCCCACCGCCCCATCGGCGCAAGCTGCCCCTGGCTCCACGATTGAAAACCTGGATGGCCGCCAGCGGTGGTGCCCCCCTGGTCCCGACCAGTGAAGAGGAACTTGCCAAAACAATCTACCTGACCGCCATCGAGGCAGGTTTGCCTGACCCCGAAATGGTCTCGCCAGAAACATTACGCCATACGTACCTGCTGTATTTATTACGCCAGGGTCTTAAACTTGTCGATCTGGAAAAGGTCGTAGGCCCGATACCTCTTGAGGATTTGACCAAATACCGACGATATATCCCTGAAGATAAGGATGCCTCCACTTCCACTATTGCCCTTGTTCACCCCTGCCTCCAAGACTGAAAGGGGATTGATGCGATGACATCATCCCCTCAACGGTACGACTGGCGCCTGATCATCCAGATGGCTCTCCGGCATAAACGTCATCTGTGGTGGGCGCAATTCATCGCCTTGCTGGCAGCGGTGGCTGCGGTCCCTGTTCCGCTATTGATACCTACGCTGGTGGACGAGGTTCTGTTGCATCATCCAGGACCGGTGACCGGTTTCATCGATCGCTGGCTTCCCGCCGACTGGCTGCCATCCCAGTGGCAGGGTGCAATCTGGTACATCGTCGTGGTACTGATGGTCTCCGTGTTGCTGCGCCTGCTGGCGTTGATCTTCAACGTATGGCAGACGAGGCAATTCACCGAAATATCCAAGGACTTGATTTATCGGTTGCGATCCTCCCTCCTTCAGCGCCTGGAACGGGTCTCCATGGCTGAATACGAGTCGCTGGGCAGTGGCACCGTGGTCACCCACCTGGTGACCGACCTCGACACCCTCGACAACTTTCTAGGGGTCACCATCAGCCGTTCTTTGATAGCACTGTTAACCATTATTGGTACTGCAGCGATCCTACTGTGGATACATTGGCCACTGGCTTTGTTCATCCTTTGCCTCAACCCTCTGGTCATCTATTTCACCAAGGCTCTGGGCAAACGGGTCAAGCAACTCAAAAAGAAAGAAAATGCCGCTTTGGAGATATTCCAACAAGCACTGACCGAAACCTTGGATGCCATCCAACAGATTCGTTCAAGCAATCGTGAACATTACTACTTCCAGCGTCTCGTGGACCATGCAGCCGAAGTGAAGACCCATGCTGCCCACTACACCTGGAAAAGCGATGCCCTGAACCGGCTAAGCTTCGTCGTGTTTTTGCATGGAGTCGATCTGTTCCGCGCCACGGCCATGGGCATGGTATTGTTCTCCGACCTCACCATCGGCCAGATGCTGGCAGTTTTTGGTTACCTCTGGTTTATGATGTCTCCAATCCAGGAATTACTAGGCATCCAATATGCGTTTTACAGCGCCCAGGCGGCCCTTGCTCGCATCAATCGCCTGTTGGAGCTTAGGCAGGAACCTCGCTACCCCCATCTCGCCAATCCATTCAAAAGGAAACGTACCGTAGGAATTGCGGTGGAAAACCTGCATTTCACTTATGGCAGTCGCGAGAATCACGAAGTACTGAAAGGTGTGAGCCTGGAAATCAGAGCAGGTGAGAAGATCGCACTGGTAGGCGCCAGTGGAGGAGGGAAGTCCACCCTGGTCCAGGTACTGATCGGGCTTTATTCTCCAACCTCCGGCATGGTGTATTACGATGGCGTCCCTGTCAACAGAATCGGCATGGACGTGGTACGAGAGCATGTGGTCACAGTGCTGCAACATCCGGTGCTGTTCAACGATACCATCCGGGCCAACCTCTCTTTGGGCAGGAATCTGGACCAGAGGTTGCTGTGGAAGGCCCTGGAGATCGCACAGATCGCCGACACGGTGGCGGCTCTCCCCAACAAACTGGATACCGTCATCGGCCGGTCGGGCATGAGGCTGTCAGGAGGCCAACGACAGCGCTTGGCCATCGCCAGGATGATCCTGATGGAACCGAGCGTGGTGATACTCGATGAAGCCACCTCCGCTTTGGACACGGAGACCGAGCAACGCCTGCATGCCGCACTGGCGGAATTTTTACAGCATCGCACCACTTTGATCGTCGCCCATCGTCTCAGTGCGGTGAAACAGGCGGACCGGGTCGTCGTTTTCGAAGATGGCCAAATCTGTGAACAGGGCGGACACGACGATCTCATCGCCCAAGGGGGGCTCTATGCTAAACTCTACGGAGAACGCCAGCAGGCCCTGCTGTGACCAATCCGGCGACGCTGCGTCGGCGGCACTGCCCATAGAGACGATACCCTTCCATGGACCGCCCCCTTTCTCACCCATACGACCTCCATTGCCATTCCACAGCATCCGACGGCAGTCTCAGCCCCTGCGAACTGGTTCGTCGTGCCGCCAGCAACGGTGTCAGATATCTGGCTCTGACCGATCATGACACCATGGCTGGTATCGAGGCGGCCAGCCGTGCGGCGGTTCACGCTGGAATCCGTTTGATTCCGGGCGTTGAAATATCGGTCAGCTGGAACAAGAAATGCTTCCACATCATCGGACTGGATGTAGATCCACACAATCATACACTTCTGACAGGATTGGCCGACCTGCAACGACTACGCATGGAACGGGCCGAATGCATTGCGAACAGCCTTGAGAAACACAACATCCATGGAGCGCTGGAAGCAGTCAGGGAGATGGCAGGAGATGGCATGATCACCCGCACCCACTTCGCCCGATTCCTTGTGGCCAGGGATTATGCCACCTCGGTGGCAGGGGTGTTCGATCGCTATCTGGTGAGAGGCAAGCCTGGCTATGTGGCCACTCAATGGGCCGAACTGGAGGATGCCCTGGACTGGATCCAGGCAGCGGGAGGCATGGCCATCCTGGCCCATCCGCTGCGCTATCAACTTACCGCCAGTTGGTTACGCAGATTCCTCACGGCCTTTCAATCGGCGGGTGGAACAGGCATTGAAATCGTAAGCGGCAACAGTACCCCGCAACAGATTGCCACCTGTGCAGACTATGCCCGTCGCTATGGGCTATTGGGATCGGTAGGCTCGGATTTCCACGACCCGGCTTTCACCTGGGTCGACCTGGGCCGACTGTCACCGCTGCCAGCCGGTGTGACGCCGGTCTGGAGTCGACTGGAGATGCATTGAAATATGGGACAGGAAATCACCCAAACCGAATTCACATCTGAAGATTTTGCCCGTTTCCACCACAAACTCGAGGAGGAAACCGGGAAATTGGTCCTGCTTGAAGAAAGGGGGGCATTATCCACCCGCCAGCCGGTCGGTGGCTTTGAAATCGAAGCATGGCTGGTGGATGCAACCATGCGCCCGGCTCCAGTCAACGACCGTTATCTCGAATTGCTCTCCGATCCCTTGGCCTCGGCCGAATTGGCGCGATTCAACGTCGAATTGAACAATCTTCCCAGACTCTTGAAAGACGACGCCTTGCAGCGATTCCACCACGATCTGGAAAGTATCTGGCACCAGGCTTACAGGACCGCCCGCAGACTGAACATCCATCTTCTCATGATCGGCATACTCCCCACTCTGCGCCAGAGTGACCTGAGTCTGGCCAATATGTCCCCGCTCAACCGCTATCGGGCCCTCAACGAACAGATTCTCAAACAGCGGGGCCAACCGCTGCATCTGGAAATCACAGGTCACGAACACTTGGAATGCGTACATGACGACGTGATGCTGGAATCGGCGGCCACTTCGTTCCAGATCCATCTCCAGGCACCTCTGGAAAAGGCAGTGGCGCTCTACAATGCCTCGATCATGGCTTCTGCTGCCACGGTCGCTGCCGGTGCCAACTCCCCCTATCTATTCGGCAGGGATCTGTGGGCAGAGACCCGGATCCCGGTATTCGAACAATCCATCGATATTGGCGGCTATGGGGACGCCATCCATGGCCCCTTGCAAAGAGTGGGCTTTGGAAACAGTTACGTCCGCCAACGGATCACAGAAGTATTTGAAGAGAACCTGGCCCATTTCCCCCCTCTGTTGCCGATCCTGTTTGAAGATGACACCGAACAGCTCCCCCATCTGCGTCTGCACAATGGCACCATCTGGCGGTGGAACAGACCTTTGGTGGGTTTTGATCAAGACGGCACGGCTCATTTCAGGATTGAACACCGGGTCCTGCCAGCCGGTCCTACCCTGGTGGACATGATTGCCAATTCCGCGCTTTACTATGGTCTTGCCGAGTCACTGAGCCACGAACCCACCCTGTTGCCGTTTGCCCAGGCCAGGGACAACTTCTATCTGGCCGCCAAGTACAGCTGGGAGGCTCATATCACCTGGTTCGGCGACAGACGCTGGCGGCTGCGCAAACTTCTCCTGGACGAATTGATCCCTTTGGCCCGGGAAGGCCTGCAGCGGCTCGGGATCTGTCATCGTGACAGCGAGTTCTATCTGGGCATCATCCGTCAAAGGGTCAGTGCCGACCAGAACGGCAGCCAGTGGCAGCGCCGTTATGTCGCCACTTACGGCAAGGATTTCAGGCAATTGACCCAGACCTATCTCCATTTGCAACAACAAGGAAAACCCGTTCACACATGGCCAATCTGACCTTGCACCAACTGGACCATATTCCACGACGACTGCTGGACATAGACGCCCTTAACCTCCATACCTTGCTGCCAGGCCCTACCCTGCTGCATCTCGAGGGCAAAAACCGACGACCGCTATTCGTGTCGGTGCTGCTGCATGGCAATGAAGTCACAGGATTGCTTGCCATACAGAATCTGCTGAAGAAATATCAGAAACATTCATTACCAAGATCCCTAAGTGTCTTCATTGGCAACATCGAAGCGGCAAAGGCCGGACTACGGCGTCTGAGCGACCAACCAGATTACAACCGCATCTGGCCGGGCACCGATCATCCGGACTGTCCGGAGGTGAGATTGATGCAGCAGGTCTGGTCGATCATGCGCGACAGGGAGGTTCAGATCAGCATCGACATTCATAACAATACCGGGCGCAACCCCCTGTACGGCTGTGTCAACCGGCTTCAACCGCGGTTTCTCAACCTGGCGGCTCTGTTTGGACGTCTTGTGGTCTATTTCCTCAGGCCCAAAGGCGTCCAGTCCATGGCCTTTGCCGAACTGTGCCCTGCGGTCACCCTGGAGTGCGGCAAGCCCGGTGTTCACCAGGGCGTCGAACGCGCCAGCGATTTCGTCGATACCTGCCTGCACCTCAATGACATTCCCGACCGGTTGCCCGGCAAAGGTGGCATCGACCTGTTCCATACCGTCGCCCAGGTCAAGATCCGCGAGGGATGCTCCTTCAGTTTCACCGAAACCACCACCGATCTGCTCTTTCGTAGTGACCTCGACCATCTCAATTTCACTGAACTCCCTCCCGGCATATCCCTCGGTGAGGTACATAGCGATAGTGTTCCTTTGATCGCCCTGGATGATCAGGGGCACGAAGTCACCGAGCGGTATTTCGAGGTCAGGGAAGGAAAATTGATACTCAAACAAAAAGTCATGCCGTCGATGCTTACCCTCGACGAGCGGATCATTCGCCAGGATTGCCTTTGCTATCTGATGGAGCGGCTGGACGAAACCAACCCGACTGGACAATGTCCACAGGAAACCATGAGAACCAAACAAGGTTGGTAATTAAAGTCCGGCAATGACCCGCCGCTAACGACCATGAAGAGATCCAATTAAAAGATATCAATGCAGATTCATTCGACATCCACGGCGATCATACCCGGACCCCGGGTGGCGGGACAAGGAACCGCGGCCCCCGAACAACAGGATGTCCATCAGGAGGTGGCGAACAAGGACAGAACCCGAACCGTCCCTCCTTCCCCCAAGGACCTTGACCAGGCCCAGCTTCAACAGCTAGACAAACTCAGGCAACGCGACCGCGAGGTCCGCAACCACGAAATGGCCCACCTAGCCGCTGCCGGCGCTTACGCCTTGGGCGGGCCCACTTTCGAATACCAGAAAGGTCCCGATGGCCAGAGGTATGCTGTCGGCGGCCACGTCAACATCGACACTTCCCCGGTTCCAGGCGATCCGGAGGCCACTTTGCGCAAGGCCGAGACCATCCGCCGCGCCGCTCTGGCTCCAGGCGATCCTTCTCCCCAGGACCGCAGCGTTGCCGCTGCCGCCTCCGCCATGGCGATCAAGGCACAAATCGAGATTCAGCAGACAGGAGGCCTGGACAAGCCGGCAGCTACGGATGCGAATGGCCAGAATGCTGCAAAACACGCCGGGGACCAGAGACAGAAGGCCCAAGAGGCCCAGTACCTTGATGCCCTGTCTATGGAAAAAGCTGGCGGCAAAATCGATCTCTTTGGCTGACCCTGTTTACCCCCGACTGTGGATGTTTTATCGGGGGTGGCCGAAATGATTCACACTTTGAGATCCTTCCCGAGCGACTCAGGAAAACCGAACCCGACAGCCCTTCCCACCGTCTATGGAGCTGATCTGCCTCCAGGTTCCAACTACATCAATACCCCCTTCTCAGGCTTGATGGGTTCAGGCAGGTCTGTTTCACCGAGAAACTGCAGCAAATCGATTTCGATGGTACGACACAAAGCCGTCATGGGCGTGTCATTGGGCTTGTTCTCGAATGGATTTTTGAGCTCCCTCCCCAATCTTTCGACAGTGACCAGGATGAAAGACATGAACGTCACCAGGACAACCTCCTTGATGTCCCTGGAATCCAGCGAAGCATCCAAGATGATGAAAGGAAGGGCAGCCGCAAATATCCAAACAAATGCGAAGGTAAAGCGCGCCACCCGGTCGGGAAACACGGTGTTCTTGATTCTCTCGCACCCTCCCTGAATGTCATAAAGTGAGGTCAGCAGACGATCCATATGGCAAAGCAGTTGATGGTCCGGCATCGTTTGGTTGAAGCTACGCCGCAACTGTTGGCCGTGCAGGCGGATGATCTGAGTAGGAATGTTGGCTGCATGTTTCAGTTCACACAGTTCGGATGCAGAGAGGAAAGGTGAGATCGCCTCCCAGTGCCGTGGGGCTTCATGCCAGCGGGGGCTATGGCGTAACGCGATTCTGAGTGCATTCACATAAGCAATTTGGCGCCGCACCAGTTGCCTCTGCACTGGACTGTGTCCGATCCAGGAAGTTGCCAGTCTGCCCCAGTCCCGGCTGGTATTGACCAGCTGGCCCCATAACTTCCGGGCCTCCCACCAACGCTCATACGCTTCGTTGACCCGAAACACGAGAAAGATCGACATGGCAGTAACAAACAGACCGACATCTCCGAGTTCCAACGGGATCACCTGGGTATCGGTGAAATTGTTGTAAATGATCTCGGCCACCAGCGTAATCACGACGAGAACGAGCAGTGACTTCCAACTACTCAGAAAAAAACGGAATAGTGTGGTGGCATTGCGCTCAATCATAGCCTTGGCTCTGGAGGTCGCTGTTCAGGTACGAATTCGTCTAAACGGCGGCCATCGTACTATAGGGTGGGAGTTGAGTGCCACTATAAAGATAGACTGAGCAGGACCACGTCATTCAACCACGTAACGGATTGAATGAAGGGGCAGGTGGTCTGATTCGAAAGCCTCGCCGGCAGGGATGCCGGCGTGGAGCCTACAAGGATGTATTCACGGCGTTTTTCGAAGCAGACCACCTGCCCCGGCTTGATTAGATGACAGAGCCCTGACAGACTGAGTGAACCTCGCCAGCCCAATGATGCGCGGTAAAATTCTTCAAATGCTGTCGCATCCGCGCCCCGCAACAACGAAATGGACACTCAAAAAAATGTGTGCCACACTCAGCTGGAATCGTTGAGAAGGCAAAGATTCCCCCGAGGCATGAGCAAGCGACGCTGGCAGTTCTGGATCGACCGTGGCGGTACCTTTACCGACATCGTCGCCAGACGGCCGGATGGTCTGGTCGTCACGCACAAACTCCTCTCTGTCAATCCTGGACATTATGACGACGCAGTTCTCGAGGGAATACGTGAGCTGCTGGAACTATCCCCAGGTGCCCGGATTCCTGCCGATCAGGTGGAGTCCATCCGCATGGGCACCACTGTCGGCACCAATGCCCTGCTGGAGCGCAAGGGGGATCCTACAGCGCTGGTGATTACCGAGGGGTTCGGGGACATACTGGAAATTGGCTATCAGAACCGGCCGGATATCTTCGCACTGAAGATCGAAAAGCCCGAGCCCCTCTATCAACGGGTCATCGAGATTGGCGAGCGTATCGACTGCCAGGGAAGAGTCATCAAACCACTGGACCTGAAACAGGCAAGGGAGGACCTTTCGCGGGCTTTCCATGCCGGAATTCGGGCGTTGGCCATCGTACTGGTGCATGCTTACCGCCATCCCCACCACGAATTGGAACTGGCAAAGCTCGCACGTGAGATCGGCTTCCCCCAGATTTCGGTCTCCCATCAGGTCAGCCCCTTGATCCGGCTGGTAGCCCGGGGGGATACCACGGTCGTGGACGCCTATCTCTCTCCCTGTCTGTACCGCTATACCCGGATGCTGATGGAAGGGCTCGACGGAGACATACCTCTCTGGTTCATGCAATCCCACGGTGGCCTGGCCAGGGCGGAACACTTCCAGGGCAAAGACAGCATCCTCTCAGGTCCTGCAGGAGGTCTGGTGGCGGCAGTGACGGTGTGCCGGTGGGCTGGGCACGACCGGATCGTCACCTTCGACATGGGGGGGACTTCCACTGACGTCGCCCATCACGCCGGTGAACTGGAACGCAGTTTCGAGACCGATATCGCCGGGGTGCGGATCCAGACGCCGATGCTCGACATCCATACTGTCGCCGCAGGCGGTGGTTCGATCCTGCGTTTCGACCAGGAACGCTATCGGGTGGGGCCAGAATCCGCCGGTGCCGACCCTGGCCCCTTGTGCTACCGGCGAGGCGGTCCCTTGACCGTCACCGACGCCAATCTTTTGCTGGGAAGACTCCAGCCTGAATACTTCCCCAGGATTTTTGGTGACCAAGGAAATCTGCCTCTGGATTCAAACAATGTAGAGAGGGCTTTCACCGAGCTGGCACGTAAGATTGGTCCAAGCACCCATGGGCACGTGTCTCCTGAAGAAGTGGCTCAGGGTTTCCTGGCCGTAGCGGTGGAAAATATGGCAGCTGCCATCAAAAGAATCTCGGTTCAACGCGGTCACGATCTTTCCCTCTATACTTTGTGTTGTTTCGGCGCTGCTGCCGGGCAAGTGGCTTGCAAGGTTGCGGAAAGCCTGGGGATCCGTCAGATCCTGCTGCATCCTTTCGCAGGCGTCCTGTCGGCCTATGGCATGGGACTGGCAGACTTCCGCCATATTGAGGAACAGGCCTTGGAGAGCCTTCTCAGGGAAACCAAGACAGAGGTCCTGCAAAAATTGTTTGTCCGGCTTGAGAACCGGGTCAGGGCCCATTTGCTGGCACAGGGAATCAAAGCCGGTCAAATCGAACTGGTACGCCGGGTGCACCTTCGCTATGCCGGCACCGACACGGCTCTGGTCGTTCCCTTTTCCGGCCACGAGAAGATGCGGAAAACGTTCGAACAGCGCCATCAGCAGCAATTCGGGTTCATCGACAGCAGCAAGGCGCTCCTCGTCGAAACCGTGGTGGTGGAAGGTATCGGCCGGGCCAGACAGGACCCTCCACAACCGGCTCCTTTGCCGAATGCAAGACCCAGGAATCACGCGATCATCCCGCTGTTCCACAGCGGTGGCTGGCACCAGGTTCCCCTGTTTCGGCGCCAGGATCTCGCGCCTGGACAGTGCATCCCGGGCCCCGCCATGATCATCGAATCCACTTCCACAACCGTGATCGACCAGGGATGGTACGGAAAGATCGATCGTTATGATCACCTCATGTTGTGTCAGTCCAGGGAAAAGCGCCACCCGGTCAAACTCACCCGAGCCATTTCCAATGATGCAACCGGCGTCGATTCACCCGACCCCGCCAGGCTGGAGATCTTCCACCGCCAGTTTCAGTCGGTGGCTGAGCAAATGGGCTACACTCTGCAGAACACCGCCCACTCAGTGAATATCAAGGAACGTCTGGACTATTCATGCGCCCTGTTCGATTCCCATGGCAATCTGGTGGCCAACGCCCCCCACATTCCGGTTCATCTGGGCTCCATGGACGAGAGTGTGAAAGCCCTGTTGGGCAGAATCACAATGCAACCAGGTGAAGTCTGGCTCACCAATTCCCCCTATCATGGTGGCACCCATCTGCCTGACATCACCGTAGTCACTCCGGTGTTCGACCATTCTGGAAATGGGCTGGTATTTTTGCTGGCCTCACGCGGCCATCATGCCGATGTCGGCGGTTCGACCCCTGGATCCATGCCACCCGACAGCCGGCATATCGATGAGGAAGGGGTATGGAGCCCGGGGCTCAGAATCGTGGCAGATGGCAGGTTCCTCGAACAAGCGGTACTGAACTGGCTTAGCCGCTCTCCCCTGCCAGCCCGCAACCCTGACCAGAATCTGGCCGACCTCAAGGCCCAGATCGCCGCCAACGAACGGGGAGCACGGGAGTTGGCCCGAATGATGGAATACTGGGGAATCGACACCATTGTCGATTACATGGGACACATTCAGAACAACGCCGCCCATGCCGTCAGTCGGGCACTCGGCAGGCTGACAGGTGGATATTTCCGACTCGAAATGGATAACGGCGCTGAAATTGTAGTCGAGATCCGGATCGATGCTGAAGCTGGCAGGGCCCGAATCGACTTCACCGGAACCTCCCCTCAGCTGCAAGACAACTTCAATGCTCCAGAGGCTGTCTGTAAGGCAGCGGTACTTTACGTGTTTCGCACCCTGGTGGCCGATGAGATTCCACTCAACGCGGGATGTCTGGAACCCCTGGAGATCGTGATACCCCAAGGAACGCTGCTGAACCCGGTATATCCAGCCGCAGTGGTGGCCGGCAACGTGGAAACCTCCCAGCACATCGTCGATGCCCTTTATGGTGCTCTGGGAATATTGGCAGCCTCCCAAGGCACCATGAACAACCTCACATTCGGTAATAGCCTTCACCAGTATTACGAGACCATCTGTGGCGGTGCGGGTGCAGGTCCTGATTTCGATGGCGCAAACGCGGTCCATACTCACATGACCAACTCCCGCATCACCGATGTCGAAGTCCTGGAAATGCGTTTTCCGGTTCGTGTGAAAACCTTTGCCATCCGCAGAAACAGCGGAGGTACAGGACGGCATCGGGGCGGAGACGGTGTGATCCGCCAAATTTACTTCCACGATCCCATGACAGCAGCGATCCTATCCAGCCATAGGATCCACCCGCCTTTTGGAATGGCCGGGGGACAGGCGGGAAAAACAGGAAGAAACACCTTGCTTCGAGCCGACGGAACCGAGGAAACCCTTCCAGGTTGCACGCAGATCGACGTTGGGTCCGGGGATGTTCTGCAAATTGAGACACCGGGAGGTGGGGGATATGGGATACCGGAATGCCTGGAAGTGAAGCAATGACGATTGGTCGGGGTGACTGGATTTGAACCAGCGACTTCCGCCTCCCGAAGACGGCGCTCTACCAAGCTGAGCTACACCCCGAAAAAAGAATCAATAGGCCCTCTGAACAGAGAATTCGGCCAATGCCATCATGGCATCCTTGTATCGAGAATCTTCCACCTCTGTCAGGACAGCGATCGCTTTCCTGGCCTCTTCCCTGGCACGCGCCTCAGTGTAAGCGATCGCGTTGGTGGATTCAACGATTTTGTAGACCTCCACAAAAGCTTCCCGGTCACCTTCCTCGATGCTCTTACGGATGACTGCCGCCTGTTCCGGCGTTCCTTTCTGCATCGCATAGATCAAGGGTAAAGTTGGCTTGCCTTCCGCCAAATCGTCACCCAGATTCTTGCCCAGTCGTTCAGGATCAGCCTTGTAATCGAGCGCATCATCAATCAATTGGAAGGCGGCCCCCAGATGCATACCATAGCTGGCCAGATTGTCTTCCATCTCCCGACCGCTTCCAGCCACCACGGCTGCCAATTGGGCCGATGCGCTGAACAGAACTGCAGTCTTTCGCCAAATCACTTCGAGGTATTTTTCCTCGGTGGTGGCAGGATTATTGACATTAAGCAACTGCAGCACCTCTCCTTCGGCGATGGCGGTGGTGGTCTTGGCCATCACCTCCATGATCCTCAGGTTCTGTAACCGCACCATCATTTCGAAAGCGGTGGAATAAAGATAATCTCCCACCAACACACTGGCGGCATTGCCCCAGACGGCATTGGCGGTATCCTTACCACGCCTCAGATCAGACTCGTCCACCACATCATCATGTAACAAGGTTGCAGTATGAATAAATTCGATCACCGCCGCCAAAGTAATATGATAATCACCCTCGTATCCGAGAGCATTGGCGGCCAGAAGGTGCAGCAGGGGCCGTAAACGCTTGCCCCCACTGTTGACGATATAACGGCCAATCTGGTTGATCAGCAACACATCCGAACTGAGTTCGTTCAGAATGAGTTGATCGACCAATTGGACCTGCTCCAACATCAGGCCACGAATCTGCTCGAATTCCCGGGCCGGATCTTTTTCTTCAGATTGATTAACCGTCACCGTCATGGACGCAAAGCTGTCATCACAGGATTACAAACAGGCGAATGATACAACACAGGCCTGAGGTTGACCAACATAAATCTTATATGTATTATTGCGCGTTTACGTTGGAAAGTTCGACGGGTATCGAAGGGAGCACACAGCGATGTACGCGGTTATTCAGACAGGCGGAAAACAATATCGGGTCGGCGAAGGTGACAAGCTCAAGCTTGAAAAGCTGCCCGCTGCCGAAGGCGATACGGTGGAATTCGACAAGGTCCTCATGGTTCGTTCGGAGGAAGGCATCAAGGCCGGCCAGCCCTTCGTTGAAGGCAGCAAAGTCACTGCCCGGGTAATCGCCCATGGCCGCCACAAAAAGATCAACATACTCAAGTTCAAGCGGCGCAAACATCATATGAAACGCCAGGGGCACCGTCAGTATTATACTGAAGTGGAAATCACCGGCATTTCTTAATCGGCGGAGGAATCATCTATGGCACACAAAAAAGCAGGCGGCAGCAGTCGGAATGGTCGCGATTCAGTTTCCAAGCGATTGGGCGTGAAACGTTTTGGTGGCCAGGCGGTCAAAGCCGGGAATATCATTGTCCGCCAGCGCGGGACCCATTTTCATCCTGGTGAAAACGTGGGCTGCGGCAAAGACTATACCTTGTTTGCGCTCAAGGACGGACAGGTGGTTTTTCAGGTCAAAGGGCCCAAGAAACGCAAATTCGTCAGCATTGTACCTGCATGACAATCGATTTCCCCTATCGGAAACGCTCAAGGCCCTGTCATGACGGGGCTTTTTTCGTATTGATCCCATGAAATTCGTCGACGAAGCAGAAATCAGAGTGGAAGCTGGAGATGGCGGCAACGGCTGCGTCAGCTTCCGGCGCGAGAAATACATCCCCAAAGGCGGGCCGGATGGTGGAGATGGTGGGGATGGTGGCGACGTATACCTGATCGCCACGGAGAGCCTGAATACCCTGGTAGACTTCCGCACCCAGCGCATTTTCCGGGCCGGCCGCGGCGAAAACGGCATGGGCCGACAAATGACCGGCAAACGGGGAGAAGATCGCATCATTCAGGTTCCTGTCGGAACTTTGATCTATGATGCCGACACCGGCGAACTGATCGGCGACCTCACCCATCCCGGGCGGACTCTCTTGGTAGCCAAGGGCGGACGCAGGGGACTGGGCAACATCCATTTCAAGAGCAGCACCAACCGAACCCCCCGTCAATCAACGCCAGGCACACCCGGCGATCAC
>JALVSV010000141.1 GCA_027024125.1 Methylothermaceae bacterium
AGGGAAAGACCACTGGCACTCCCATTGGCCTTCTGATCGAAAACGTGGATCAGCGTTCCAAGGATTATTCCGAAATCGCCGAACGCTTTCGGCCCGGTCACGCCGATTATGTTTATACCCAGAAGTATGGATTCCGTGACTACCGTGGTGGTGGCAGGTCGTCGGCGCGCGAGACCGCGATGAGGGTGGCGGCTGGTGCCATTGCCAAAAAATACCTTCGTGAGAGGCTCGGTGTCGAAATACGGGGCTATCTGTCTCAGTTGGGCCCTATCGAACTGGATCTGGTGTCCTGGGACTCCGTGGAGAACAATCCTTTCTTCTGCCCCGATTCCAGCAAAGTGCCGGAACTGGAGGTATTCATGGATGCGCTCCGTAAATCAGGCGATTCGGTCGGTGCCAAGGTGACGGTGGTGGCGACCGGTGTTCCTCCTGGATGGGGTGAACCTGTGTTCGACCGGCTCGATGCCGAACTGGCCAAGGCGATGATGAGCATCAACGCGGTCAAGGGCGTGGAGATCGGCGACGGTTTTGCCTGTGTGGCTGCCAAGGGAACGCAGTTCCGTGACGAAATGACGCCCGGGGGCTTCCTGAGTAATCATGCAGGTGGCATCCTGGGTGGGATCTCATCTGGCCAGGACATTGTGGTTCATCTCGCACTAAAGCCCACGTCCAGTCTGAGACTCCCCGGGCGTAGCGTTGACATCCACGGAAATCCTGTGGAAGTGGTCACCAAGGGGCGCCATGATCCATGTGTGGGTATCCGGGCCACCCCCATTGCCGAGGCCATGATGGCCATGGTGTTGATGGATCACTGCCTGCGCCACCGTGCCCAGAATATCGAAGTGGAACCTCCTTTGCCCCCTATCCCTGCTAAACCCGACTGAGCTGCAAAGTGACTTCCGGCAGCCGCATCCCCTACGGCAGGCTGGCGGCATTCTATTTTTTCTATTTCGCTTCTCTGGGGGCCTTGTTGCCTTATTGGGGCCTGTATCTCAGGGATCTGGGTCTGGATGCCACCAGAATTGGCCTCGTTCTGGCACTACTGTCTGCCACCAAAGTGTTGGCCCCCAACATGCTCGGATGGATCGCCGATCATACCGGACGCCCACTTGTCTGGGTGAGGCTGGCCTGCCTGTTGGCTTTCGTTTTATTTCTGCCGATGCTTTGGGAACAGCGTTATTTGGGCATTCTGGCCGTGACCTTGGCTTTCGGGGTGTTCTGGAGCGCCGCCCTGTCCCAATTCGAGGCGGTTACCCTGGTGCATTTGCAACAGGCCGTGGACCGCTATTCCTGGATCCGGCTCTGGGGTTCCGTAGGCTTTATAGTGGCCGTCCTGGGATTGGGGAATGCTTTGGATCATGTGGGGGCCTGGGGATTGCCATGGGTCGTTACCGGCCTGTTACTGATGATCTGGTTGACCACCCTTTCGGTACCGGAGATTGCGGGCCGTTCCTCACGTTCGGGAGATCACGTCAGCTGGGGGAAGATACTTTGGCATCCCCCGATGCTGGCGTTCCTTTTGGCGGTTTTCCTGATTCAGGCAGCCCATGCGCCTTACTATGTCTTCTATTCCATTTATCTGAGTGAGAAAGGCTATTCTGGTCTGGTAACCGGCGGGCTCTGGACCTTGGGCGTGTTGGCGGAAATCCTGCTTTTTCTGATATTTCCCTGGCTACGGCGGTTCTTTTCCCTGAAGGGGTTGTGGCTGATCGGTATCCTGCTGGGCGCGGTTCGTTGGCTGGCCATTGGTTTTTTCGCCAATGATCTGATGATATTGGCAACGGCGCAACTGCTTCATGCAGCCACTTTTGCCATCAACCATGCGGTTGCCATCCAGTACATAAGGCAGAGTTTCGGCATTCGGCATCTGGGTAAGGGACAGGCGCTTTATAGCAGTTTGAGTTTTGGTCTTGGGGGTATGGTCGGTAGCTGGGTGTCTGGGTTAGTGTGGCATGGTCTGGGGCCCCAATGGGTGTTTGGTGGCGC
>JALVSV010000142.1 GCA_027024125.1 Methylothermaceae bacterium
ATCGAAGCACGGTTGCAACGGCTGCTCCAACAAAACCCCTTGCGCACCGATTTTCAGCAGCACTACGAGAAAATTGTGGCGGAATATAACCGGGAAAAGGACAGGGTGACCATCGAGCAAACCTTCGAGGCCCTGCTGGACATGGTCAAGACACTCGATGAAGAAGAACACCGGGCAATGCGCGAGGGATTGGATGAAGAATCCCTGGCCATTTTTGACCTGTTGAAAAAACCGAACCTTGGCCTTTCGGATATAAAGAAAATCAAGAAGGTCGCTGTAAAACTCCTGGACAAGCTGAAGAATGAGAAATTGCGCATCGAACATTGGCGGGACAGGGAGTCTTCCAGGGATGCCGTACGAACCGCGATCCTGGATTTTCTCTGGGATGACTCCACGGGGCTGCCGGTGGATTCATTTGATGAGGAAGAGGTGACGGCCAAGGCCGAAGAGGTGTTTCGTCACATTTACAGGGTTTATCCGACTGTACCTTCGCCCTATTATTCGGCTTCAGTCAATTGATCTGGTACGGACTTGACCAAACACTTCTAAATGCCGATATGGGAGCGTTCCCGATCAATCGGGCTTGAATGACCGCCCTTGGGTGGCAGACCCCGGTCGGTGACGACAAACTGACTGGGACCTCGGTAAGGTTCTGCACTCATGGTGTGGGGCCTATTGTTTTTCCAGACCATAGGGATGCTTGATCTTCTCCAAATGTCTACATGGCACAGCGTGGAAATGCCTATCATGCTTTCCACTAAGTAGCGCTTGACCACCTCCACTGACTGGACTCATACTTTTCGCTAATTTCAGCGTTTACACTTTAGAGCCCTCCTATGTGGATTCAGAAGCAGATCACCCTGGCCGCAAAATCCCGTGGATTTCATCTCATTACCAGTGAACTGGTCGAAAATCTGCCAGAAATTCGCGATTTTCAGGTCGGTTTGGCCCATTTTTTCATTCGTCATACCTCTGCGTCCCTGACTATCAACGAAAATGCCGATCCAACGGTGCGTTCCGATATGGAATCCCATTTCAGTCATTTTGTTCCTGAGAACGCCCCCTATTATCGTCATACATTGGAAGGAGCCGATGATATGCCAGCACATATCAAGTCTTCTCTGCTTGGATCTTCTGTCACGGTGCCTATCAGTAAAGGCAGGCTATTATTGGGAACCTGGCAGGGTATTTATCTGGGTGAGCATCGTGATCGAGGAGGACGCCGTACCGTAATTGCCACGTTGCAGGGCGAATGACAGGCACTCTCATACTTGGTGGAGACATCGGCGGTACCAAGACACTTCTTTGTCTAGGTGCCGAATTGCATGGTCGGTTTCAGATCCTGGCACAAGATCGTTATGAAAGCGCGGCCTTTTCCAGCTTCGAGGAGGTGTTGAAGGTTTTCCTTGCCGGCCACGATGGTTCCATCAATGCGGCATGTTTCGGTGTGGCAGGAACGGTGGTCGATGGGGCCTGTCGGACGACCAATCTTCCGTGGATACTGGATGAAAAGGAGCTTTCCAACCTGCTTGGCGGGTGCAGGGTGCAGCTGCTGAATGATCTGCAGGCTGCCGCTTTTGGTATCCTGCATTTGCCTGCTGAGGATTTCGTCGAGCTTAATCGAAATGCCTCTCCAAACCCCGGTGCCCACCGGGCAGTCATTGCAGCGGGAACCGGGTTGGGTGAGGCGTTGATTATTCAGAATGGCGATATAGATATCATCGTTCCTACTGAGGGCGGTCATTGTGATTATGCTCCCTGCAATCAACAGGAAGAGCGGCTGTTGGCATGGTTGCGGGAGCAATATCCTGAACATGTGAGTTACGAACGGATACTCTCTGGGCCGGGCTTGGTCAACATATACCGGTTTCTCGTGCAGGACATGGGTGCGCTGGAAAATATCGAGGTGGTTGCTGCGATGAGGCAGGGTGATGCTGCAGCCGTGATCGGTCAGTGGGGAGCGGCGCAGCGCGATCGACTTTGCTTTGATGCCCTGCAGTTATTTTCCCGGATCTACGGAGCTGAAGCAGGCAATTTGGTGCTCAAAAGCCTGTCTCTGGGGGGTGTCTACGTGGCTGGAGGGATTGCGCCCAAGATTCTGCCGGTGCTGCGGCTGGGGGGATTCATGGAAGGGTTTACGGCAAAAGGACGGTTTTCAGAACTGTTGGGCAAGGTGCGAGTCGGAGTGGTTTTGAATCCGGAGGTGGTTTTGTTGGGAACGCTGCACTGGGCTCGAGAGCGGATAGTTAAGGGATAGAGTTGGATCGTTTGAAACTTGGCCCACTTGAAAAGGCTGTTTTCCATGTACAAATAGAACAAAACATAACCCTTGGCGTACGGGCGTTCGGTTCGAGGACTTTGGTACTTTGATGTCCAGGCTCAGATGTGGTGGTCTCTCCTGGTCACTGCAGTTGGCAGAATTAGGTACAATGATTCTGGATTGATGGAAACACATGTTTATATATAGGGAGAATCAGGAATGAAAAAAACTTGGGTCGTAGCAGCAGAAAGCAGTCGGGCGCGCATTTTTCAGGCTGAAAGTCGCGTCAAACCTATGAAGGAACTCGACGGGCTGGCTCATCCCCTGTCACGGGCAAAGGTGCTGGATATCAATGCCGACGATGCCGGTAAGACTTACGATCGAGTGGGGCAGGGTATCCACGACATGGAAAAGGAGGTCGATCCCAAGAAGCACGAGGCAGAAATCTTTGCCAAGGAAGTCGCCGAGCGGCTGCACAAGGCCCGGGCCTTGGGCCAGTTTGAGGAGCTGGTTTTGGTGGCAGCGCCTGAATTTTTGGGATTGCTACGCAAACATCTGGACTCCAATACCCTTAAGGCGGTGGTGCGTGCAGTGAGCAAGAATCTGGTGCGTGAAAGTGAGGAAAGTATTCGCAAGGCGGCACTAGAGTTGGAATGATGCGGATAGGGGTTCCCAAAGAGATCAAAACAGAAGAGTATCGTGTCGCCCTCACGCCTGAGGGCGCGCGGCTTCTAATTGAAGCTGGACATCAGCTCACAGTGCAGCAGGGTGCAGGTGAAGGCAGCGGCTTCAGTGATCAGGAATACCGGCAGGCCGGTGCCAAGCTGGAAAGTGCCCGTGCAGCCTGGGAATCTGATCTGGTGCTCAAGGTCAAGGAACCCCAGCCTGAAGAATATCCTTACCTGCGCGGTCAGATCGTGTTCACCTATTTTCACCTGGCCGCCGCACCCAGGCAGCTGTTGGAGGTGTTGCTGGAAACACGTACCACCGCGGTTGCCTACGAAACCCTCGAGGATGCCCAGGGCCGTTTGCCATTGCTGTCTCCCATGAGCGGGGTGGCTGGCAACATGGCCACTCTGATGGGAGCTTATTATCTGGCTCGGTTCAATGGAGGACGCGGGACTTTGCCAGCCAATATCCTGGAAACCGGTTATGGCAAGATGTTGGTCATCGGTGACGGTGTGGTTGGTCAGCATGCCGCACAAAGAGCTTGCGCTATGGGTACCGAAGTCGTCATGGCTGGCATCGATCCGGTACGAGGACAAGCATTGCAAAAGCGCTATGGCGATTGTTTTCGCTTCGTCCTTTCTTCCCCGGAGACCATTTCGCAGCAAATTACCGATGCCGATGTGGTGGTGGGGGCGGTCTTGGTGCATGGGGCCCGGGCTCCACACGTGGTTACAGAAGCCATGGTCGCGACCATGCAAAAGGGGGCGGTGATTGTCGATGTCAGTATCGATCAAGGCGGTTGTGTGGAGACCTCCAGACCCACTACCCACGACGATCCCGTTTTTACCGTTCACGATGTGATTCACTATTGCGTCGCCAACATGCCTGGCGCCTATCCCCGCACTTCCACGATCGCCCTGACCCGGGCAACGTTGCCTTATGCCCTGAAGCTGGCAGCAGAGGGGTTGGAATCGATGTGCAAAGATAGCGGATTTGCCAAGGCGGTCAATACTTACCAGGGATGGATCACCTGCCGGCCGGTGGCAGAATACTGGCAGATGGAGGAACGCTACCGGCCATTGATGGCGTTGCTGAGTGGAAATGGTTGATGATTGTCTGTCGTGAAGGTTGATCCTGTATGAGTGTGACTGTCGATCCCAAGAAATGGAGTGAAGGCCGGGTCGTGGAGCTCTATCCATGGGCCGAGCGTTTGTATTCTTTGAGGGTTGAGGCCGATATCGAACCGTTCCAGGCGGGACAATTCGGTCGTCTGGCCCTGGTGATTGACAATGAACTGGTCAGTCGGCCTTATTCATTCGTCAATGCCCCGGAAGAGCGTCCTTTGGACTTTTGTTTTATCGTCATCCCTGATGGAACCCTGACTCCCAGACTGGCTTCCCTGCGGCCCAGTGACCGGGTTTGGGTTGCACGAAAAGGCGCAGGTTTTTTCGTCTTGAATCAGGTACCGGAGGGAAAACACCTGTGGATGCTCGCCACCGGCACCGCCTTGGGACCTTTCCTTTCCATTCTCAAAACCCCTGAGCCCTGGCAGCGTTTCGAGAAAATCGTGTTGGTCCACGGTGTTCGAACCCGTGCTGAACTGGCCTATCAGGAGACTATCCAGCATTTCCGCCAGGCCCATCCGGATCAGTTTCAATTCTTTGCCAGCGTGACCCGGGAGATCTGCCCAAATGCCTTTCACTCCCGGATTCCCCAGGCAATCGAGTCGGGGGCGTTGGAACAGTTGGCGGGGATCAAGCTAATGCCGGAGGACAGCCAGGTGATGATCTGTGGTAACCCGGCGATGGTCAAAGAAACGGTTGCGTTGTTGAAATCAAGGGGGTTGACTGAGAATCTACGCAAACAGCCCGGTCAGATCACCACCGAGCGTTACTGGTGAGACAAATCTATCCTCCATTGGGATTGGTTGTGTTGGATGATATCGAATTTTAATGGAAGGAAGCTCTCGATCACTCGAATATTGGTCAGAGTGTGTCGGGTAGGTGCCATGGTAAGGAAGCATCCCTTGCCTGCCAAAGCTAAGGGAATCAGCAATTGATCTGCCAGATAAGGGCCCACAGGGACGTTGGCAGATAGATAACCTGCCACCTCATTTGCCAGTTCGTTGGCCACTTCCTCGGCGCATTTGCCGCGTTGGCCAAAGCCAGTGAACAGTTCTGTCATTGCCTGGCAATGGACGGTCACAGTGACTACGTTGCCAATGCCGCTTTCCCGGATCTCCTCTATTTTAGTCTGGCCGTGTGGTATTCCGAGCCGATGTTGTAATACGGTCAGTTCTCGTTCGGCGATATGTCGCGGCAGGCTGGCGACAATAGCATTTGCCTCCAGGGTCAGCAACTCTCCGCGTTCCATCAGTTCAATGGGGTGGAGTCGGACGACTGGCCCAATTTCCACTTCGATCACTCCGCCACCTTTGGGATAGAAACCCCAACGTTTCAGTCGTAACCGGACATCGGCCCCCATTTTTTGCAATTGGGGTAGCAGTACTTGCTGCAAGAAATCGAAGGGAGGGGCGAAAGGGTTGTGGGTTCCTCCTTTGATGGTGAGATGACTGGGGCTTGTTGCCAGCAAAAGAGGGGGTAAAACCGTTTGTAGAAGCAAAGTAGTACTGCCTGCGGTACCGATATCGAACACATACCTGCCGGGGTGCAAAGGCCCTGGTTTGAATTGAATTTCCGTGGACCCAATTTCGGCGCCGCTGACCTTGGCGTGGCTGAGTTCTGCTGCTGCCAGTACACAGGTCAAGTGCTGACGGCGCAGACCGGGTGGCCGGCGATTTCTGCGGATGTTGACCAAGTGGATTGGATGCTGCAGATGCAGAGACAGAGCCAGGGAAGAGCGCAGGATCTGGCCCCCGCCTTCCCCCATGGAACCATCGATCCGCAGGCATGGACTCACAGTTCTTCCATTTCCAGAGGGACTTCTTCAGGTTGGTGGCCGTCGAGTCGGAAGGCTCTGATTTCCAACACGCCTTTGGTTTTGAGGGAGATGATCAGTGTCAGTGCTTCGGGATAGGAGACCTGCTCGAGGTCTTCACGGGACGGGAGGGCGGGAGCACATGGATGGGAATGATAGATGGCGAACAGCGTTTCTCCGCGTTGCCGCATGGTCTTCATGGCCCGGATCTGATCCCTGGGATCCATGAGAAAATGACTTCGGGGTTGTGAAGCAACGTTGGTGATGGGGTAGGCGTTTTGAGGGCTGCCTTCGACTGCGCCAATCAGTCCACAGACTTCATGGTCTTCAAGCGTCTGGGCTTCATGGAGGAGTCGATTGACTAGCGAGCGCGGGAGGATG
>JALVSV010000143.1 GCA_027024125.1 Methylothermaceae bacterium
CAAGCTGGATTCCTGCGGTACCATGATCAACATCGAAGCCTTTTCCCTGGCGGAACTGGTGCAGGACGTGGTCAACAAGTTTCAGCTGAAAGTCCGTGAAAGAAATGTCGAACTGCTGGTGGACTGCCCGCCACTCCTGCCCTTTGCCTACGGCGACATCGGCCTGATCCAAAGAGTGCTGGACAACCTCATCGAGAATGCTCTCCAGCATACACCGGAGAATGGACAGGTCAGGGTCTCTCTGACCTCGGACGGACAAAACATCTCCGTGGAAATATCGGATACGGGCTGTGGAATCCCCCGGGAAGCACTGCCGCACATCTTCGACCGCTTCTACCGGCTGGACAAGAGCCGCCGCACCGGCGCGCAACACGCCGGCCTGGGCCTGGCCATCGCCAAGCGCATTCTTGAACTGCACAATGGGAAAATCTGGGCTGAAAGCCGTCTGAACGAAGGCACAACCTTTGGTTTTCAGTTCTCCTCCCGGCCATTTGTGATCGAAATGTGATACTTATGTGAAATCCACGGGATATGGGTAGTTCATGATTTCTCTACAGCAACACTGCTGCCACACCCTGTTTGGAGGAGAAAATCATGAACAACAAGATACGCAAAAGCATCCTGCTCGCCCTGCCCCTGGCGGTTGCCGCCACCAGCACCCTGGCAGACGATTACCAGGTGACCATCACCAACCTTACTCAGGCCCAGTCCTTTACCCCCGTGCTGGTTGCCACGCACAAGGCGGGTTATCCTGTCTTCATGCCCGGTTCACCGGCTTCGGCT
Organism: Methylothermaceae bacterium; assembly: GCA_027024125.1. GTDB lineage: Bacteria > Pseudomonadota > Gammaproteobacteria > Methylococcales > Methylothermaceae > Methylohalobius. The sequence goes on from JALVSV010000143.1 coordinate 784, forward strand.
GATCTGGAAGCTGTTGCTGAAGGCGGCGATATCAGCGGTTTGAAAGCCACACTGGATGCCTCAGACGATGTACACGAAACCGTCGCCTCTGAAGGGCTTCTGGGGCCTGGCAAGAGTGTCACCCTGACTTTGGATAACAGCAAACGTTTTCGCTACCTGTCCCTGGTATCCATGCTCATTCCCACCAATGACGCCTTTCTTGGTATCAGCGGGCTCAAGCTGCCCAAGAAAAAGAACAACCCGGTTACCATAGCGGTGCCTGCCTATGATGCTGGCACGGAAATAAATGATGAATTGTGCAGCAATATCCCGGGGCCAGTCTGTGGCGGCGCGGGCATGTCCGCAGACAATGGGGAAGGCTTCATCTCCGTGCATCCCGGCATCCATGGCGTTGGTGACCTGACCCCCGCCACCTACGACTGGCGCAATCCCGCCGCTCTGGTGACCATCGAACGCATGAAATAATCCCTCTCGGGAAATGGCGCTTGGCCGTGGGCTTTACCCGGCAGATCCATGTTCAGGGTCTTCTCAGGTGCCGGGCACCATTTCTAGACTTTATGTTTTGACCTCCAATGAATTTACAAAAAGTCAAAACATAGTGTCTAGGCTGTCGCCAAGCATCAGTTGAGCATGGACATGAATTCCTGCACCTGATCGGCAGCGCCTGTGTAGATCTCCAGAATATTGTCTGGCCGCATACCCAGCTTGTTGAGACAGGGCATCTGATCCCACTCGATTTCCGAAACAATCTGCTCTGCTTCACCGGATTCATACATGCGTGAAAAGAGCTTTGCCACCTTGAGAAGATCCGTAAGGTTTTCCGGGCCAAAATGGGTTCCATCCATCTCATTCTGTTCATCCACAGCCCTGGCGATCTGTTCCGAAAATCCCCACTTCTCAATGAGGGCGCAACCGACACCTGGCATCCATTGCTCCATGGACACCTCTTCGACGAACTCAGGGAACTGCCGCGACTTGGTGAGAATATAAAAGTGTCCCACATTGTGCAGCAACCCAGTGAGCATAGCGTCATCACGAGATTCTTTGAGCGCGGTATATTCCGCCAGATAGCTGGCAAAAGCCGCCGTGCGCACGGAGGTGGAGCGAAGCTGCTCCAGGGTCTCCCAGATCGGGGAATTGCGGGGGCAATCGAACATTTCCCGAGTGGCTACGGATACTGTGGCATTGCGT
>JALVSV010000144.1 GCA_027024125.1 Methylothermaceae bacterium
GTCATCACCCGCACCACGTCCACCAAATCCGCCACGACCGCCGACGCCGTAGGCTCGGCGCCAGCACCTGGACCGTAATAGAGTGTCGGACCGACCGCATCCCCTCGCACCACGACCGCATTCATCACCCCATCCACGTTGGCAAGCAGCCGGCGTTCGGGTATCAGGCACGGATGTACCCGCAGTTCCACCCCCTGCCCGGCACGTCTGGCTATGCCCAAATGTTTGATCCGATACCCCAGTTCCTCCGCATAGCGTACATCCTCAGGCGTGATTCGGGTGATGCCCTCGGTATAGACCCTGTCGAACTGCAACGGGATTCCGAAGGCAATGGCGGCGAGAATCGTCAACTTATGGGCAGCATCGATCCCTTCAACGTCAAAAGTGGGATCCGCCTCGGCATACCCCAATCGTTGAGCCTCTTCGAGCACATCGGCAAACTCCCTTCCCTGATCGCGCATCTCGGTGAGGATGAAGTTGCCGGTGCCGTTGATGATCCCGGCGATCCATTCGATCCGATTGCCCGCCAAGGCTTCACGCAGCACCTTGATAATGGGGATACCACCGGCAACCGCCGCCTCGAAGGCGACCATCACCCCTTTTTCCGAGGCCTTGGCGAAAATTTCATTGCCGTGCAATGCGATCAGCGCCTTGTTGGCCGTCACCACGTGTTTCCCCAGGTCGATGGCACGCATCACCAATTCCCGCGCCGGCGAAGTCCCACCGATCAATTCCACCACGATGGCAATTTCAGGATCTTCCACCACCTGCCAGGGATCGGTGACCAGATCGATACCTTCGGTTGAACAAATCCTCTGCTTGCCGAGACTGCGCGTAAAGGCCTTGACTGCCTCGATACCGCGCCCGGCACGGCGGGTGATTTCCTGGGCATTGCGGTCCAGCACATTGACTGTTCCACCACCGACGGTTCCCAAACCTAACAGACCTATTTTGACCGGTTGCAAAATTGCACTCCTCGATTATCGATGAATTGAATTCAACACCAAAACACAGCGTTTGGTGTAATGGAAACGCTTCTCAGCGTCTCTGCGGTGAACAAAAGCTCGTGAATTATAACGTGCCGTCCTTTCTCATCATATGACGGATTCCGCGGATCGCCTGACGGGTTCGATGCTCATTTTCGATCAGCCCAAAACGCACGTAGCCCTCGCCATACTGTCCGAACCCAACCCCAGGTGAGACCGCCACTTTGGCTTCCAATAGCAGTTTTTTGGAGAACTCCAACGACCCCATGGAACGATAGGCCTCAGGCATAGAGGCCCACACGAACATGGTGGCTTTGGGTTTTTCCACTTCCCAGCCGAGTTGGTTCAGCCCCTCGCACAACACATCACGGCGGCTACGATACATTTCCCGGATTTCGCCGACACAGTCCTGGGGACCTTCCAGGGCAGTGATGGCGGCAATCTGAATCGGAGTGAACATACCGTAATCCAGATAGGACTTGATACGCGCCAGGGCGGCGACCAGCTCGCGGTTGCCGCACATAAAGCCCACCCGCCAGCCAGGCATATTGTAGGTCTTGGACAGGGAATAGAATTCCACCGCCATGTCTATCGCCCCGGGGACCTGGAGGATAGACGGTGCCTTGTACCCATCGAAGACGATCTCTGCATAGGCGATATCGTGGACCAACCAGATCTTGTGCTCTCGGGCGATGGAGACGATCCTCTCGAAAAACTCCAGTTCCACGCACTGGGTCGTGGGGTTGGCAGGAAAATTCAGAATCAGCATCTTGGGTTTGGGCCACAAATCACGGATCGCCTGCTCCAACTCCTCGAAAAAGTCTTTGCCCGTCGTCAAGGGCACATGGCGAATGTCGGCGCCGGCAATCACGCACCCATAAGGATGGATGGGGTAAGCCGGATTGGGCACCAACACCACATCCCCAGGCCCCAAAGTCGCCAGGGCCAGATGCGCCAACCCTTCCTTGGATCCGATCGTGACAATC
>JALVSV010000145.1 GCA_027024125.1 Methylothermaceae bacterium
GTCCGGTGGTTGTGGGTGACCATGGGCGACATCACAAAAAGGGCAGCGGCGCGTGCACAGGTCACCCAGAATCATGAAGGTGGCAGTGCCGTGGCTGAAACATTCGCCCAGGTTGGGACAGGCGGCCTCCTCGCAGACACTCGCCAGTTTATGCTGGCGCAGCAGGTTTTTGACCCGGACAACGTTGGGGTCGGAGGCCAGCCTGATCCTCAGCCAGGCTGGTTTACGCAGCGGTTGTTCGGTCGTTTCTACCTTGATGGGAATCCGGGCCAGTTTGGCCGCTCCCCGTTGGTGGGTGTCGGGATGCGAACGGGATGGTGCACGCAGGTCGTCAGGCCGGTTGGTCATGTGTTGGCTCCGCGTCGGGCAGCTGCCCCAGATTGGAAGAAAGGGTGTCGATATGCAGCTCGGACATCAGACAGCCAAGCAGGGGGACCGCGACTTCGTGGACTTTGACCAGGGCGCCCAGGTCCGTCAGCCGCGTCACGGGAAGATCCTTGAGGCCACAGGGATCAATGGCCTGGAAAGGGGTGAGATCCATGTCCACATTGAGGCTGAGACCGTGATAACTGCGGAATTTCCTGACCCTGAGGCCCAGTGAAGCGATCTTGGCGCCTTCCACATAGACCCCGGGGGCATCGCGGCGGGCCTGCGCGATGATCCCATATTGTTTGAGGAGGGCGATGGTGGCATTTTCCAGGGCACTGACAAGATCGCGTACACTCATGTTCCGACGGGCCAGATCCATCAGCGTGTAGGCGATCAATTGACCGGGGCCATGGTAGGTGATGAGTCCTCCCCGGTCGGTGCGAACCAGTGGGATGTTGGTATGGGGAGATCCTGATTGTAATTCTTCGGGTTTCTTCCGATGGTTACCTCTGACGCCCACCGTGTATACAGGTGGGTGCTCAAGCAGCCAGATCTCATCTTCGGTCTCTGGAGTCCGGATGTCGGTGAAACGCTGCATGGCGTGCCAGGTCTCCAGGTAATCCCGCTGTCCCAGCCAACGGACGGTGACTGCATTCACAACACCATCACCACGTCGGGATGCGCGCGCAGGTCGGTGTAGATGGCCTCCAGCTGGGCGCGGCTTTCGGCCTGGATGGTGACGGTCACGGCGCTGTATTTGCCAGCACGGCTGGGTCGGGTGGAAACGGCGTTTTCATTCAGATCGGAAACATGGCGGCGCACGATGGCGACCACTGCCAGTTCGAATGCCTCGGTTCCAGGGCCGAAGGCCTTGACCGGCCAGTCGCAGGGGAATTCCAGTATGTCTCCGTTCATAATGTGTCGTGGAAGCTCCGTTTGTAAGCCTGGAAGATTTCGTACATGCGCTGCCACACGGGCCCTGGCCGGCCTTTACCGATTGGTTGTCCGTCAAGTTCCACCACCGGCACCAGTTCGCGGGTCGAACTGGTCAGCCAGATTTCATCGGCGGCTGTCAGTTCTTCGGCTGTGAGTTCCCTTTCCCGATTCGCAATCCCATGGTCTTCGGCAAGCTCAAGGACCAGGTCGCGGGTGATGCCCGGGAGCAGGTGCGGCCCCTTGGCAGGAGTCACCAGGACATTGTCGATGACGGCGAAAACGTTGCTGGCAGCCCCTTCGGTGACTTCTCCCTCGCGAATCAGGATCGCTTCCTGGCAACCCTGGTCGAGTGCCTGCTGGCGTAGCAACACATTGGCCAACAAGGTGATGGCCTTGATGTGGCACCATTGCCAGCGGATGTCGGGGTGTGTGATTGCCCTGGCAGGCTGGGGGATCTCATCGTTCATGGGGAAGGCCCAGGCCAGGACCGTGGGACAGGGTTCTGCAGGCAGTGCATGGTCGCGTTTGGCTGCGGCCCCCCGGGTGATCTGTAGGTAGATCGCTTGATCGTGACTGCCCTGCAGCAGCTCCTTCAGGATGGCTTCCCATTGTCCTGGGGAAAGAGGTGGTGCCAGGCGGATGGCCCGCAGGTTGTGTTCCAGCCG
>JALVSV010000146.1 GCA_027024125.1 Methylothermaceae bacterium
CAGGCAAGAACAAGGCTATCAGGGGTTAGGTAAAAAGGGTCAGACTCGATTAACCTTAATCAGCAGCAACACGTGGATCATGGTTATTGCCCCGTTGGAAGATTTGCTGTGTCTGGGTTTTATCAAGTTAGCGGGGAAGAGGCCCCATGAGGGAATTAATTCGAGTCTGACCCCAATTGAAACCTATCACCCTTCTTTTGAAGGGTGATATCGATCATAGGTCCTTGAGGTGGTTGCATTGTTTTCCATTACCTGACGTTCGATCTCCCTCCTGCTGAAGTGGCTTTCCAGATCCAGGTCGCCGATCAGGTCCCTGCGGATTTGCACGGTCAGCTGGGCCAGGGCCTGGTGGAGGTCGGTGCGTTCGCGGTAATCGAAGTGGTGGTCGCCGATGCTCCGGGAAAATACTTTCAGCAGGTTCTGATACTGATTCAGGACATCCGGACTGGCTGAAATGGCCAGTTTGTGGGTCAGGAACTGGAGCTCGACCACGTCGCGCTCGCTGATTTCGGGATGCTGGAGCATTTTCTCGAGATAATCGAACAGGTCGAGATAGATGCTTGACTTGAGTTCGATGAACTTGATGTTTTGTTCTTTGGTCAGTTCCACCTCGGTTTGTTTATTGAGCAGGATGGCCGTGATGAGAACGGTGGCGATGGTGCCGAGGACGATCAGAATGATTTCCTGGGTGAAAGGGGTCGGTTCCGACAGGTGATAGGCCGCGCGCAGGAAGAAATAACCGCCGACGAAAATGACGGCGGTCAGGACCATGTATAAGAGGGTCTGCTTCTGAATTCGGCTCACGAATGACTGATCTCGTTCATGCGGGCTTCGATCCATTCCTCCACCCGCTGATTGATTTCCGCCGCCTCGAGTTCCTTTCCATCCAGTGGTGGCCCGATCCTCATCCGGATCACCCCGGGATATTTGATGAAGCCGTTGCGTGGCCAGTACTCGCCGGCATTGTGTGCCACCGGAACCACGGGTACACCAGCTCTTTGAGCCAGGATGCCGGCAGAACCTGCATAACGCTTCTTTTCCCCGGGCGCCACCCGGGTGCCCTCGGGGAAGATGATGATCCAGTGTCCCTCTTTCAGTCTTTGGATGCCCTGCTTGACCAGCGATACCAGAGCGGCCCTCGGTTGACCGCGGTCTATGGCGATATGGTGATAGCGTCCCAGGCACCAGCCGAAAAAGGGGATCTTCAACAATTCCTGTTTGAGTACATACACGGCTTTGGGGAAGACCAAATACAGCATCAGGGTTTCCCATGCCGACTGATGTTTGCTCGCCACAATGCCGTTTTTTTCCGGGATGTTTTCCGTGCCTTCGATCTGGTGGCGTACGCCGCAGATGAGCTGCAATGACTGGATCAGCAGCCAGGCCCACAACCGGGCAAGGCGGTAACGATATTCATATTGCGGTAACAGGGATGCCGTCAGCACAACTGGTGTCATCACCACCGTGATGGTGCTCTGGATCAGAAAGAACAGGGCCGAGCGGAGAATCAGAACGGGGGTGACAGGTTTGTGAGTGTTCATAGTCTGTGACTGGTTTCTGAAGCTTGTTTCAAGTGGGTGGTTATTTGTTTTCGACCAATCTTCCCCTACCAAAAGGGAAGGAGGATTTTCCTGGCGATGATCCCCCCTTTGTCAAAGGGGGGAAGTATGAACAGCCTGTGATGGGTGGTTCCGATTTGCCTTGGGTAATCCCTGCCCCCGCCCACCATGTACCTTTCACAATAAGATTTCCTGCATGCATTCGAAATGGCATGATATGACTTGTCCAGCCGGTCCTGGGCTTTTCCATCATTATCCCGGTTGTGAAAAAACAATTTACCCTCAGCCCTGCAGGCATGAGATATCGGCGATCTTCAGGAACAACCCCGAAGTGGCTGCCAGGAGATTGAGCCGGTTGTTCCGGACCGTCGGGTCTTCGACCATCACCATCACATGGTCGAAGAA